>NZ_CALACG010000142.1 GCF_937890585.1 uncultured Campylobacter sp. | reverse complement strand
TAAACAAAAATCGCATTATAGGTTTTTAAGTGTTGAAAATATAGAAGAAGAGAGGGCTGAACCAAGCCAGATAGATGAAATTTCTGAGTTTGATCTGAAAGACATTGCCTCAGCTGTTGCTTTGGAAGAAGAACCACAACTAGAGGAAAATTTAGAAGTACAAGATGAAATTTTAGATGAAGAGCCACAGGTTGAGGAAAATTTAGAGGATGAGGTATTTGAAGAAGAGGCCTCGCAAGAAGAGCCAGAAAATTTAGTGGCCGAGAGTGAGCTAAATTTTGATGCAACATCGATCGAAGAGATAGATGAAAACACTATGCTAGCGGCATTTGGGCTAAAAGATATGCCTAAAACAAGCTCAAAAAATGAGACAAAAGAAGACTATAAAGAAGAGCTAACCAAAAAGATCACAAAACACGTCCATGAGTCGCTAAATGAGAGCTCGCTAAGGGATGTGCTAAAAGATATGAATATTAAGATAAATATAAGTTTCGAGGAAAAGTAGTTGCAAGGACAAATTTTAGTAGTTTCAGGACCTAGTGGAAGCGGCAAAAGCACGCTACTAAGCCGTCTTTTAAAGGAAGAGAAAGACCTATATTTTTCTATCTCAAGCACGACTAGAGCAAAAAGGGATGGCGAAGTTGATGGGGTGGATTACTATTTTGTTGGAGAGGATGAATTTAAAAGCGGCATCGAAAAGGGTGAGTTTTTAGAGTGGGCGCAGGTGCATAAAAACTATTATGGCACGAGCCTAAAGCCAGTTTTAGCAGCGCTTGAAGCTGGTAAGATAGTGATATTTGACATCGATGTGCAGGGCTTTCACATCGCACTTGAGAAATTTAAAAGCTACATCACTTCAGTTTTTATCACAACTGCGAATAAAAAAGAGCTAAAAAGGCGCTTAAAAAACCGCGGAACAGATAGTGACGAGACGATAGAAAATCGCTTAATGAACGCAGTTGGAGAGATGGAGCATATTTTAGAGTATGATTATTTTTTAGTAAATGATGATATAGAAAAGAGCTATAAAGGGCTAAAATCAATCCTTCGAGCGATGAGGTTAAAAAGTGCTAAGATAAACTTAAGAAACGTCATCGACGAGTGGATAGATTGTTAGAAATTCAAGAATTTATGATAATATTTTGAGAAAATTTGATAAGGAGAAAAGATGGGTTCTTTTAGTATTGGCCACTGGTTGATCGTTTTAGCGATCATTGTATTACTTTTTGGAGCAAAGAAGATCCCAGAGCTTGCAAAAGGACTAGGTAAGGGCATAAAGACTTTTAAGGCTGAGATGGAGGATACAACCCCTGAAAAGAGCGAAAAAGTCGAGCATAAAGAAGAGAGCGCTGCTAGTCAAAAGATAGAAGAAACAACTAAAAACGCATAGGTTTTAGAGTTGAAAAATAAAATAAAAGCTGAAATTTTAAAGGTTTTAGAGCGTGAATTTGTGCTTGAGAAGCCAAAGGATAAAAATTTAGCCCACTATGCGACGCCACTTTTTAGCCTTGCAAAGGAGCTAAGAAAGTCGCCGGCTATGATAGCTAGCGAGTTTGCTGATAAATTTAGTGACAGTAAGATAGTTGAAGCTAGTGCGGTAAATGGCTACTTAAATTTCAAGCTTAAGAGCGAATTTTTAGATGAAATTTCAAAGCAAATTTTGCTAGATAGCGAAAATTTTGCAAAAGAAGATGCGAAAAAAGATAGTTATTTAATAGAATACATCAGTGCAAATCCAACTGGACCGCTTCACATCGGACACGTTAGAGGTGCGGTTTATGGCGATACTTTGGCTAGGCTTGGCAAAAGACTTGGCTACGCTATCTCAACAGAATACTACATAAACGATGCGGGCAATCAAATAGATCTGCTTGGCACATCGATATCACTTGCGGCTAAAGAGCAGCTTTTTAACGAAAGTGTCGTCTATCCAGAGAAATATTACCGCGGGGATTATATTTTAGATATTGCTAAGCTTGCAAATGAGAAATTTGGCAAGGAAATTTTTTATGATGAGAGCAGAAACCTTGAGCTTGCTGAGTTTGGCAAGGATATCGTGCTTGATATCATCAAAAAAGACTTGGCTGATGTTGGCATTTTTATAGAGAGCTGGGCTAGCGAAAAAGCACTTTACGACCGTTTGGAGCCAACTATAGAAAAGCTAAAACGCTCAAGTCAAATGTATGAAAAAGAGGGCGCTACTTATATCGCTTCGACCACGCTTGGCGACGATAACGATAGGGTCGTGGTGAGAAATGACAGCAGACCGACATATCTAGCTGGCGACATCATATATCATAACGCTAAATTTGAAAGAAATTTTGACCACTATATAAACATTTGGGGCGCAGACCACCACGGATATATCGCAAGACTAAAGGCTGCGATAAATTTCCTTGGGTACGATGAAAACAAGCTTGAAGTGATACTTATGCAGATGGTTAGCCTGCTAAAAGAGGGTAAGCCATACAAAATGAGCAAGCGCGCTGGCAATGCGGTGCTGATGAGTGATATCGCAAGCGAGATCGGTGCTGAGGCGCTTAGATTTATCTTTATAAGTAAAGCAAATACGAGTAGCTTGGAATTTGACGTAGATGAGCTTAAAAAAGAGGATAGCTCAAACCCTATTTTTTATATAAACTATGCTCACGCTAGGATAAATCAGGTCTTTGCAAAGGCTGAAAAAAGCGTTAGTGATGTGATAAATGCGGACTTTGAATGCCTAGATGAAAATGCTAAAAATTTACTTTTTGAAGCACTGATATTGCCTGAAATTTTAGAGGACGCTTTCATCTCAAGACAGCTTCAAAAGATCCCAGACTATCTAAAGTCACTAGCTGCTAGCTTTCATAAATTTTATAATGAAAACCGCGTAGTTGGAAATGAAAATGAAGATAGTTTGCTAAAAGTCTTTGCAGTTGTTGCTGTCTCGATAAAAACAGCATTTAATATAATGGGAATCACAGCTAAAGATAGGATGTAGATTTATATTCACCAGACAAATTTAGTCAAAAAGGGATATGCGGGTTTGACTAAATGCCCCTTTTTTCAAATATAATTGCAATAGTTTTTGCTATGATCTTTATCTCCAGCCAAAGTGACCAGTGCTTTATGTAGTAAAGATCATACATCAGCTTTTGTTTAGCGTCGTGCGTGTTTGCGCCATAAGGGTAGTTTACCTGTGCCCAGCCGGTAATCCCTGGGCGGACGATGTGGCGTTCATTGTAGTAAGGGATCTTTTTTTCGTAGTCATGAACTAATATATCCCATTCTGTACGTGGCCCTATTAGGTGCATATCGCCGCGGAATACATTGATGCATTGAGGTATTTCATCCATTCTAGTCTTGCGCATAAATTCGCCAAATTTAAATACTCTTGTGTCGTTTTTTTGCGTGTATGGGTTGTGTTCTGAGTTTTCATGCATCGTTCTAAATTTATAACACTTAAATATTTTAGTATCCAGCCCGACCCTATTTTGCAAGAAGTAAAGGCTGCCAGGGGACTGCTCGTCTATCTTTTTCTTTACATAAAATTTAAGCACAAAAAGTATCACAAGAAGCAGTGAGCAGCTTACATAGTCGATCACGCGTTTTAAGGCGTATTCAAAGGCATTGTAAGGCTTTATGTCGTTTAAAAAGTTTAAATTTTCTCCATTTTCTGGGATGTAGCACTTTTGCAAGTAAATTTCTAAAAAGCTCTCCACATTTAGAAATTTGATCTTTTTATACTTAGTCTTAAACTGCAAAAGCGTGAGAAATCTCACCAGTTTGCTATCAACGGGCTTTTGGGTATTTAGTACTATTAGCCTTTGATCGCCTGATTTTATGAGATTTTCTAGCGCGCTTCGAAGAGTTTTTGCGTCGCTAGTTTCTGGGGATAAAAAATTTACCTGGCCAAATTTCTTCCTAAGCTTCTCTAGCTCGAGTTTGGTGAAAGTATATTTTTCGCCAAGGATGATCATAGGCCTATCCCTTTATCTTTATTTTAAATTTGCATTATAAAATTCGTCTAATTATACCCAAACGTGCTAATTGCATTTTTAAAAAAAGAGTTAAGGTTAAAATATGTCTCACAAAATTCTCGCAGTGCTTGTTTTAGCGCTGATTTACGGCGTTTCTTTTGCGCTCTCAAACACACTTTTAGCTAAATTTCACACCAGCCCACTCATCATCTCTATCATTTTAGGCGCCTTTTTTGCAAATCTTTTCACCAAACAAACTCAAATTTTAAAAAGTAGTGGCGTCATAGCGATCGCTGGGAAGCAAATTTTAAGGCTAGGCATCATACTTTTTGGCTTCAATATAAGCCTTGGCGAGATCGCAAGTGTCGGCACCATTGGCGTGATATACGCAGCGTTTATGGTATTTGCGACCTTTTGCTTTGCACTTTTTACCGCTAAAGCTTTGGGTCTTAGCAAGGATAGTGCCGTGCTCATTGGCTCTGGGGCTAGCATATGTGGCGCAGCTGCTGTTATGGCTACTCAAAATGAGATAAAAGCGGACGCAAACAAGCTTGCTATCGCCATTTGCACGGTGGTGCTATTTGGGACGATTGGCATGTTTATCTATCCATTTATCGCTAAATTTCTAGCTCTCACGCCTCAGCAAACTGGCTTTTTTATCGGTGGCTCACTTCACGAAGTAGCCCACGTAGTGGCAGCCTCAGCGGCATTTGACAGCGCAACAAGTAGCACTGCCGTCATCATAAAAATGCTTCGCGTCATCATGCTAGTGCCTTTTTTGTTTTTGCTAAATTTTTTAAATTTAAGCCAAAATAGTGACGGCTCAAAGCTAAAGAGCATACCTTGGTTTGCGCTATTTTTCCTAGTGGCGATCTGCGTTAGATCTTTGCCATTTTTCCCTGAAAATTTGGTGCAAATTTTAAAGCTAGCCGCCAGCATCTGCCTTTGCGTTGCGATGTGTGCTTTGGGATTTGGGATAGATAGGAGTAGTATATTTAAAGCGACGGGCAAAAAGCCATTTTTGTTAGCATTTTTTATATTTTTATGGCTTATTTGCTCATCGCTTGTTTTTGTTAAGACTCTTTGCTAGTTTTTAGCTTTTGCAAAAACTCTTCGATGTTGTATTTTGCTCTGTAAGCTGGGCTCAAAAGATGTATCAAAATGTCGCCAAGGTCCATCACGATCCAATCAGGCGAGCTCTCCGTACCTATAAATTTCTCTCCAAGAGGCTTTAGCTCCTCTTTTAGATCCTCAGCCAGCGAGTAAGCGTGCCTCTCACCAAGCGTAGTGGCGATAACTACGGCCTTTACGAAATAATCATCCCCGCTCATATCAAACACTTGTATCTCTTCAGCCTTTTTTGCGTCTAAAACCTTAACTATACTTTCGGTGCGCTCTTGCATCGATCTTTCCTGCATCTTTAATCCTTGGTAAAAATTTATAATCTCATCTTTTATCTCACTAGGCAGCTCATCAAGCCCCTTTTGGTGCCTGATCTGCGACGAGCTAACATCCACGTGCACGTCCATTTTTTGTAAATTTTGTGGAATTTCTATATGATTGCGCTTAGCGATCACAAACTGCACTAAATTTTTTAGCTCCTCATATCCATGCCACTTATCAAGCGTGGCTAGGTGGTCCGCGCCTATTATGAGATAAAATTTCTCTATCTTGAATTTCTCATACAAATACTTAACCGTCTCTATGGTAGGCACTGGGCGAGCTAAATTTATCTCATAGTCTGAGATCTCGACCTTCTCTAGGCCGCCCCAAATTTCTCTTATCCACTTTAGGCGAAGCTCTGGCGGAGCTGAAAATTCGCTCTTAAAGGGACTTATAAAAGTTGGCATGATGATGAGCTTGTCGATATCAAGGCAGCTTAGTGCCATTTTCACAATGCTATCGTGTCCTAAATGAACCGGATCAAAGCTCCCGCCAAAAAGTGCTAACTTCATCTATTAAAGTACCTTGTTTATATTTGTTTTAAAATTCTTTTTTGTAGAATTAGGCGTAATTATATCAAAAGGAGCTAAGATGTCAGTTAAAGTAGCAATAAACGGCTTTGGGCGTATCGGTAGGTGTGCTGCTCGTATTATTTTAGAGCGTGATGATGTTGAGCTTGTCGCTATTAACGACACCGCAACAAGGGATATGACGAGGTATTTGCTCAAATACGACAGCGTGCATGGCGAATTTAAGCAAGACGTTAAGGTGATAAGCGACGATTTTATAGAAGTAAATGGCAAAAAAATAAGAGTTTTTTCTACAAGAGATCTAAACGAGCTTAGCTACGCAGACTACGGCGTGGACGTGGTTTTAGAGTGCACTGGAAAGTTCTTAACCACTGAAAAATGTGAGCCTTATCTTGCTCGTGGCGTCAAAAAAGTCGTCATGAGTGCTCCGGCAAAAGATGACACGGCGACCTTTGTAGTTGGCGTAAATGACGATAAATACGCAGGCGAAGCGATCGTCTCAAACGCAAGCTGCACTACAAACGGCCTAGCTCCAGTAGCAAAGGTGCTAAATGATAAATTTGGCATCGTAAAAGGGCTGATGACCACGATCCACGCATATACAAATGGTCAGAGCCTAGTTGATGTAAAGGCTAAAGACTTCCGCCGCTCACGTGCTGCAGCGCTAAATATCGGGCCTACAACCACAGGAGCCGCAAAAGCGATCGCCAAAGTGCTTCCAGAGCTAAATGGCAAACTACACGGCCAAGCAGTGCGCGTACCAGTGGCAAATGTCTCGATGGTCGATCTAACGGCTGTTTTAAAAAGACCGGCTAGCAAAGAGGAGATAAATGAGGCGTTTAGAGCCGCTGCGGAGTCAAATTTAAAGGGAATTTTATTTGTCGATGACGACTATAGAGTTAGCAGCGACTTTTGCACGAGCACCTTTAGCAGTATCGTAGCTAGCGACACTACGCAGGTCATCGCTGATGATATGGTGAAGGTCTTTGCGTGGTATGACAATGAGTGGGGCTACTCAACAAGGCTTGTAGATCTTGCTAAGATCGTGGCTACAAAGTAAATTTAAAGGGTGAAAAATGAGTGAAATTTTATCGATCAACGACCTTGAGCTTAACGGTGCAAAAGTCTTTATAAGGTGCGATTTTAACGTGCCTATGGACGAGTTTTTAAACATCACTGATGACCGCAGGATCCGCTCAGCGATACCAACTATCCGCTACTGCCTAGATAACGGCTGCAGCGTGGTTTTGGCTAGTCACCTTGGACGCCCAAAAAATGGTTACGAAGAGAAATTTTCACTTCAAGGCGTGGCAAAAAGGCTATCAAGACTGCTTGATAGAGAGGTGATATTTGCTGAAGATGTGATCGGAAATGACGCTAAGACAAAGGCTGGGGCGCTAAAAGCTGGCGAAATTTTGATGATAGAAAACTTACGCTTTGAAAAGGGCGAAACCAAAAACGATGAGGTTTTGGCAAAAGAGCTTTCAGAATTTGGCGAATTTTACATCAATGACGCATTTGGCGTTTGTCACAGAGCTCACGCATCGGTTGAAGCGATCACTAAATTTTATGATGAAAAGCACAAGGCAGCGGGATTTTTACTACAAAAAGAGATAAATTTCGCTCAAAATTTGATAAAACATCCATCACGTCCATTTGTCGCAGTTGTGGGCGGCTCAAAGGTGAGTGGTAAGCTTCAAGCCTTGCATAACCTTCTGCCACGTGTTGATAAGCTCATAATCGGCGGTGGCATGGCATTTACATTTTTAAAATCACTTGGTGAAAACATCGGAAATTCGCTCCTTGAAGAAGAACTCATCGAAGATGCGCGCGAAATTTTGCGTAAGGGCAGGGAGCTAGGAGTAAAAATTTACCTGCCAGTGGATGTCGTCGCTGCTCAGACATTTTCAGCTGAAAGTGCCGTAAAATACGTCCCAGCTCAAGAGATCCCAAATGGCTGGATGGGGCTTGACATCGGACCAGCATCGATTAGGCTATTTAAAGAGGTCATCGCCGATGCGCAAACCATCTGGTGGAACGGACCTATGGGTGTTTTTGAGATGGATAAATTTAGCAAAGGCAGTATCAAAATGAGCCACGCCATCATCGACACGCACGCGACTACCGTTGTTGGCGGCGGTGATACAGCTGACGTGGTCGAGCGCGCAGGCGACGCTGATGAGATGACATTTATCTCAACTGGCGGCGGTGCTAGCTTGGAGCTAATAGAAGGCAAAGAGCTACCTGGCATAAAACCGCTTAGAAAAGAGGAGTAGGTCTTGAAATTTCTAGCGAATTTAAAGTGCAACCACACAAGAGAGAGCTTTAGAGAGTACGCGAAAATTTTAGACGCAAATTTAAGCGCAAACGACGATGTCAGCGTATTTGCTCCAGCTAGTGCCTTTGATGAAAAAAGGCATATTTTTAGGCTTGGGGCGCAGAATTTCTACCCGTGCGAGAGTGGGGCATTTACTGGCGAGATTGGCAAGGCTATGCTTGATGAATTTGGCATAAAAGATGTGCTGATCGGCCACTCTGAGAGGCGTGAAATTTTAAAAGAGAGCGAGGAGTTTTTGCGAGCGAAATTTGACTTTGCCGCAAAAAATGGCTGGAATATCATCTACTGCATCGGCGAAAATTTAAGCACAAATGAAAGCGGAGCGACCAAAGAATTTCTAAGCCTCCAGCTTGAAAATATAGACCTTGGCTATAAAAATTTAGTCATCGCCTACGAGCCGATCTGGGCGATAGGAACCGGTAGAAGTGCGAGCATAGAGCAGATAGATGAGGTGCTAAGTTTTTTAAAGACAAAGGCAAACGTGCCGCTACTTTACGGCGGAAGCGTCAATGCAGCAAATATCGCTGATATCGCAGGGATAAAGAGCTGCGATGGGGTGCTGGTAGGCACAGCCAGCTGGGATGCGAATAATTTTCTAGGGCTTATTAGCGCGGCATCTCGCTGATAAATTTAAACGATCTTGCAAATTTCACCCTGCGACAGGCTATTTGCCTAGTCTTGGGATGAAATTTACTGCGAAACATTTAAATTTACCTAGCGATATATCCGCTTGTTGGTTTGTTTAAATTTCGAAACGCAAATTTAAACATCTGGAGTTGCGTGATACTGCCGCTATTAAATTTGGTTTAAAATTTGAATTGCAAAATTTTAAAGGAGATATAATGATTTTAAAAGGTAAAAAAGGTCTGATCGTCGGTGTTGCCAACGCCAAGTCAATAGCTTACGGCATCGCAAAAGCTTGTCACGATCAAGGTGCGCAGATGGCATTTACATACCTAAATGACGCTCTTAAAAAGCGTGTAGAGCCGATCGCTGAAGAGTTTGGTAGTAAATTTGTCTACGAGCTTGACGTAAATAACCAAGCGCATCTAGACGGGCTTGCTGATAGGATCAAAAAAGACCTTGGCGAGATCGATTTTGTCGTGCATGCAGTGGCTTACGCACCAAAAGAGGCGCTTGAGGGCGAGTTTGTAAATACAACAAAAGAGGCATTTGACATAGCGATGGGCACTAGCGTTTATTCGCTGCTAAGCCTTACTCGTGCGGTCTTGCCGGTGCTAAAAGAGGGCGGCTCGGTGCTAACTCTTACATACCTTGGCGGACCAAAATTTGTGCCACACTACAACGTCATGGGTGTTGCCAAAGCGGCACTTGAGAGCTCAGTTCGCTACCTAGCACACGACCTTGGCGCTAAAAATATCCGTGTAAATGCGATCAGCGCTGGCCCAATTAAAACGCTTGCCGCAAGCGGTATAGGCGACTTTAGGATGATTTTACGCTACAACGAAGTAAACAGCCCGCTAAAACGCAACGTCACCACCGAAGACGTCGGCAACAGCGCTATGTACCTGCTTAGCGACCTAGCTAGCGGCGTAACAGGCGAAGTTCACTACGTAGACTGCGGCTACAACATCATGGGCATGGGTGACGTGGCTACCGACGCTGAGGGCAACACTATCCTAGCTTGGGACGCAAAATAATCTACTGATATAAATTTTGGCGGGGCGACTCGCCAAATTCTTCTTTTAAATTTCACCAAATTTATCGAAAGGACAGAAAATGAGAGCTTTAGACGAGCTTATAGATACAAATGAGCCAGGCTGGGCGCTGATCGAAGAGTGGCTAAAAGAGGCCAAAAACGACTATGAAATTTTGCCTCGCGATGAGAGCAGGGCGCAAAGTGAGCTTTTAGGGCTTCAGGTCACCACTCGCTCGCCGATGGGAGCGCTTGTTTATGGGTGCGGCGGTGTTGTGATAGATGGCGGCTGGCTGCGCCTTCTTGGCTCAGGATGTGAGCAGATGAAGCGCGGAATTTACAGCTTTAATCTTGGCAAAAGCTTTAGCCAAGCAGGGCAGATGCCTAGCTATTTGCTCGTGGCGGACGATGTTTTGGGCGGATTTTTCGCGGTAAATGGCGGCGCCTTTGGAGGTAAAGCTGGCAACGTCTTTTACTACGCACCAGATAGTGGCAAATGGGAAGATACGCAGCTTGGCTACTCGCAGTTTTTATACTGGTCGCTAAGTGGGGATATATCTAAATTTTACGAGCTTTACTGCTGGGATGGCTGGCGCGAAGATGTGAGAAATTTTAGCCTTGATAAGGTTATGTTTGCGCTACCACCACTTCTTTGGCAAGACGCAGACGTAAGGCTAAGGCTAAAAGATATGAAAAAAGACGGCGTTAATATCGATGAGTATTTTGTTTCTTTGTTTAAGGAGGAGAAATAGATAAATTTTAGTAGTTTTGACAAATTTTAAAATTCCATTCACTCGCAAGAATTGACTACTAAAATTTGGCTTCGCTTACAGCTTAGCTCAAATTTTAGAGCCGAAATTACTCGCTCATGAAATTTTAAAATTTGCTTGAACTTTCTAAGTCGCAAGAGATAAATTCCTGCAAATCCAAGAATTTAAACAAATATCCTAAAATAACCAAAAAAATTAAAGGAAATTTCATGCAAAATAAGCTTTTTACGCCGCTTAAGATAGGCGGTATCGAAATCAAAAACCGCATTATCATGGCTCCTATGTGCATGTATGAGGTCAAAAAAGAGGATGGCCGTCCAAGGTGCTTTCATAAGCTCCACTACGCTACAAGGGCGATCGGCGGCGTTGGTATGATCATCGTTGAGGCGACGGCTGTTGAGGCGCGTGGTAGGATCACCAAAAAAGACCTTGGGCTTTGGAGTGACGAGCAGATCGAGGCTCACGCGGAGCTAGTAAAAGGCTGCGCTAAATTTTAGCTCGCTCACCATCACTCCAGGTCTTAGATATACTCATCACGAGCTAAAAAGCTACGACGGCAGAGCTGGAAATGTAAAGAGCTACACCTATAAATTTAACGAATTTACGCCAGCACTTGCACTTGATTATGAGATCATTAAAGGATTACACGCATTTGCAAGCTACGCAAGAGTCTTTAGAGGGCCTGACGTCATTGAGTCGATGTATGCTAGTAGGGCAAAAAAATTTGAAGCAAATAAAGATCTAAAAGCGACAACTGGTAATAGCTACGAAACTGGCCTTAAATATCATGGAGATATAAATGAAGTTAGCTCATATAGCCTCTCTGCAAAATATTTCATGACAAAATATAAAAATTTAATAGTTGATAACAACGCAGCAAATGGAGCTTTAAAGAGGATAAACGCTGGCGGAGCTGATATAAGCGGTGTCGAGCTACTTGCAAGGCTAAATTTAGATGCACTTAGCCTAGCTGCTAGCTACACTCATCAAAATGTAAAATATAAAGATAGAGTCGCAAACCCAGCAAGGGGCGGATACTACACTTCAAACATCATCGGCTACCGCGATCAAGGAGATAAATACACATTTAACGCAGAGTACGCATTTTCAAGGATTGATACATTAATAGGCTACAACCTAATCTACTTTGCATCAAAAAATACCATCTCAGCTGGCGATGATAAAATGTCAAGATACCAAGCTACGCAGTTAGCGATATCTATGCTACCTATGCGCCAAGTAGCGGTAAATTTAAAGGGCTTGAAGTAAATGCGGGAATTTATAATATATTTGACAAAGCCTATGCTTCTCAATCTCAGAGACGTTTTGACAACGAAATAACTTATGACTGGGAGCCAGGTAGAAATTTCAAGGTAAATGTTTCTTATAAATTTTAGCTTTATGGCAAGGTGAGAGCCTTGCCAAATTTCACTTTTACACAGCCTATTTTTCACACGCTGCTTTTTGCTGTTTGATTTAAATTTAATATAGTATCATTTGTGCAACTAAACTTTCAGGGGAGAAAATGAGGCAAAAGCACTTTGAAGTGGCAATTGTTGGAGCGGGCATTAGCGGGACGGCACTCTTTTACGAGTTGGCTGCATTTAGCGATATAAAAAAGGTCGCGCTTTTAGAAAAATATGACGGAGTAGCGACGCTAAATTCAAGTGGCAAGGGCAACTCACAGACCATCCACTGCGGCGATATCGAGACAAACTACACGCTAGAAAAGGCAAAAAAGGTCTCACAAGTGGCAAATATGCCGGTAAAATACGCTCTAAAATACAACTTAGATGGTAAATATATGTTCGCTCATCAAAAGATGACACTAGCCATCGGAGATGCCGAAGTAGAGCGCATTAAGGAGCGATATGAGAGCTTTAAGGAGCTATTTCCTTATCTTGAAATTTATGACAAAGAGAAGTTAAAGCAGATCGAGCCAAATGTCGTTTTTGACGCAAATGGCAATGAGCGCCCAGAAAACATCATCGCCATCGGTGCGCAAAATGGCCAGTTTACGACGATGGACTTTGGTGGCGTGGCAAATTCGCTCGTGCAAAATGCACTAAATTTAGGTGGCGAGGGCTATGAGATCAGCCTAAGTTCAGAAGTGACTGATATGAAAAAGGTGGGCGATACATTTCACATCAAGATAAATGACGGCGAAGTGATCACTGCAAACTACGTCGTGGTCGATGCTGGAGCGCACTCGCTATTTTTAGCTCACAAGATGGGTTATGGGCTTCATCTTAGCACCTGTCTCTTATAC
>NZ_CALACG010000141.1 GCF_937890585.1 uncultured Campylobacter sp. | reverse complement strand
GTGATATTTTCAGGCACCACGCTAGCTGCAACAAAGCTTTCAAAGCGCCCTATTTCGGTGCCATTTTTCATTTTTATAGCACCAATTTCTATTATCTGACCATTTGTCGTGCCACCAGTCGTTTCGATATCCACGACGCAAAATTCCTGCTCGCTAATATCTCTAAATCTCGTGCCAAGCTCGATCTCATTATCTTCATTTCTAATGATATCAAGCCCAAGAGTTCGCCACATATCAAGGTCGCGCACGTCAATGAGCGATGAAATTTCATCAATATCGCCAAATCTTAAAATAAACTCATGATAGCCTAAATTTTGCCTAGCTAAAATTTCAATGCTATTTTCTAAACGCTGTTTTTTTGGTTTCAAAACTCAAGCTTTATGGCGCGGATGGCTTGTTCGTATGAATTTGATGAGAAGATGTAGTTGCCAGCCACCAAGATATCAGCCCCAGCCTCTTCAAGATCAGGCGCATTTAGTCCGTTCACGCCGCCGTCCACTTCAATGAGGCACTTGGCGTTTTTGCGCTCTATTAGCTCCCTTAGCGCCCTTGTTTTCTCAAGCACGACTGGCATAAATTTCTGACCGCCAAAGCCAGGATTTACGCTCATTAATAGCACCATATCGACTTCATCGATGATATGCTCGATCGCGCTAACTGGCGTGTGTGGATTTAGCACGATACCAGGACCAACGCCGTTTTTTCTGATGTGGTCTATTAGTCTCATCGGATGCTTCTCTTCTTCGATGTGAAAGGTTAGAAATTTTGGCTTTAGCGGCAAAAAAAGATCAGCAAAAAATGAGTTATTTTCAACCATTAGGTGTATGTCAAGTGGCTTTGTAGCGGCCTTTGCAACGGCATTTACCACAACTGGTCCGATGGTTAAATTTGGTACAAAATGCCCATCCATAACATCAACATGCACCAGATCACACCCAGCCTCACAAATGGCTCTTATTTCGGCTGCTAAATTTCCAAAATCAGCCGATAAAATACTAGGTGCAACGTACATTTTTTCTCCTTATTTGCTCACAAATATCACGCCAGTTTGGCTCTCTTTTGAATTTAATGTGGCTAAAATTCCACTGCTAGCTCTGTCAAAAAACATCTCATTTTCGAAAAATTTAAAGTTGCTAAGTTTTACCTTTAAATTTCTCTGGATGAAAATATCTAAAATTTTGCTTGCAATGATACTAAAAATTTGAGAAAATCCGCTTAAACAGCCACACTCCAGATCGCCATTATCTGAAAAAATAGAGCAAATTTTAAAAGAAAACGGCGAGATAAAAAGCGTCATCGTGCAAAAAGCTAACGGCGAGATCGTCGAGGTGGAGCGCGCGAGATTTGACATGAGCGAATTCGTGATGGCGGGCGAACATCTCGAAGAGCGCGCTAGGGCGTCTTTGACGCAGTTTCCGCTAAAGCTAGCCTACGCGATCACGATACATAAATCCCAAGGCATGAGTATTGAAAATTTAGTCTGCGACCTAAATCATATCTTTGCCAACGGGCAGCTCTACGTCGCGCTCTCGCGGGTGATCGATCCAAAAAAGCTTAGGATATTTT
>NZ_CALACG010000140.1 GCF_937890585.1 uncultured Campylobacter sp. | reverse complement strand
AGCTAGAGCAAAAATCAAATAGTGAAGACTTCAGCGAAGTTTTGCCATTTGTAAAGATGCTAAATTCAAAAGCGGCTTACTCTAAGTCAAGAAAATGCTCAAGCGATGAATTTGTCGAGATGATAAATAAATGTGTAGCTCAGGTAAAGACAAAAGATGATCTAAGGGTATTTAAACTCTTTTTTGAGGCCGTTATAGGCTTTGCTAAAAAATAAGGAGAGAATATGAAAATTTTAACTTTAAAGGGACAAATAGAGCTTTTAAGCGGACTTCATATAGGTGGCGGCGATGATACTATGAAGATAGGCGGCATAGACTCGCAGGTGATAAAAGATATAAATACAAATAAGCCTTACATCCCCGGAAGCTCGTTAAAAGGTAAAATGAGAAGCTTGCTAGAGTGGAATAATAGGCTAGTTGGATATGGTGAAGGAGAAGTCTTTAACTCTAAAATTTTAGAAAAAGTACCAGAGCCAGATAAAAAAGCGGCACAAAATTTACTAAAAATTTTTGGCGATAAAGAGAATAAATTTGGCATTACTAGGATAAGCGTTGGTGATTGTTTGTTATCTAAAGAGTGCGAAGGGCTAAAACTAAGCGAAGCAAAATATGAAAACGTGATCAACAGAGAAAGTGGAACCGCCGAGCATCCTCGCCAGATCGAGCGTGTGCCAGCTGGAGTGAAATTTGACCTTATTATCAGACTAAAAGTTTTTGATGAAAAAGAGCCTTATAATGACAACGAAAACGAGCTAAAAGAGATGGTTGAGAGCGGACTTAAGTTAATACAAAACGACTATCTAGGCGGTAGCGGCTCAAGAGGTTACGGAAGGGTTGAATTTACAAATTTAAGGTGGGAATAATGACACTTTATAAAACTACCATAACGCCCAAGTCAAATTTTACAACGCCACTAAAGGGCGATACTTTGTTTGGACAAATTTGCTGGGCGATCAGATATAGGTTCAGAGAAAATAGGCTAAATGAGTTACTAAGTGACTATGACAAAAAGCCATTTTTGATAGTGTCTGATGGCTTTGCTAGCGGGTATCTGCCAAAGCCTAGCATGCCAAGTCATCTTTTGGGCGAAAATTTGGAGCTAAAAAAAGAAAATAGGAAGAAAATTTGGCTTAGCATGGAGGATCTGCAAGGTGGAAATTTCAAAAATGCCAAAACAAGTGCTGAAGCTGGCTATGAGCTAACAAAAAACGCAACGATAAAAAACTCCATAAACTACCATACGTTTACGACCGATGAGAGCGGTAAATTTGCGCCTTATGCTTTAATGGAGATGAAATTTAGCAAGCAAGATATCTACTTTTTGCTAGATGATAAATTTAAACT
>NZ_CALACG010000139.1 GCF_937890585.1 uncultured Campylobacter sp. | reverse complement strand
CCAAGTAGCCACGCATAGACCGCACCACTCGCGCAATCAAGCAAAAATATCCAAGGATCTCCCACGGCAAAAACTATCAAATTTGCTGGCCTCTCCTCGCCCTGCCACCATTTTCCACCAAACTCATCTACGCTGTTTAGGCGCACTAGCTCGCTCGCATAGTCGCTTTTAGAGCCAAAGCTGACATTGCAAATTTCAAAATTGCCAAGCTCAAATTTGCTTAAAAGCTTTGTAAATTTATCTGGGAAATTTACGCCAAGGCTCTTTTGTGCTTGCATAAACGCCAAAGTGTCCTTTTGCGGCAAAAGCCTCATGCCAGTTATGCCCTCTTGCTCTAGCGGCAAGAAAATTTGATCTAGTTTTTTAGCGATCTCGTCTAGTTTTAAAAACATATCGCTCCTTAAATTTGCTAAATTTTGGCAAATTTTATCAAATTTAACCCAGTGTGCTTTGAAATTTGGGTTATAATCGCCATAAATTTAAGGAGCTAGCGTGGTTAGATCATATCCTCTTGATATGCCTGGCGTGGAGTTTCGTGGGCACGGCGTAACTGGCATTTACGAGATGGGTGAGCGCATTGCATTTGTGCATTTTGCTTTTGGGGTGCCTAGCGAGCTAGAGATAGCTCAAAAGCTAACGCCAAACTACGTGCTACTAGATACATTTTCACGCGACTTTAGCGAGCATAAAAGATCAATGCTTACCTATAAGCAAAGCGAAATTTTCATAGCCAGCGACGCACTTTGCTACCCAGAAAATGGCTACTTCGTGCTAAATACTAGATACTACAAGGGCTACATAAACTCCCCAGCAAAGCTTATAAAGATAAGTGACGGGCAGATGAGCGAGCTCGGCGTTGCTAAGGAGCCTGTAAAAGAGATATATAACGACGCTAAAACGTATGAATTTGATGGCTTTTGCGTGCGAATGAGCTCGCCATTTATGATGGAGTGCAAAGAAATTTTGGGCGGCGCAGCGTTTAATTGCGAAGCAAAAGATGAAAATTTAAACGCTAATTTGCCGCCCAAAGAGCAGGGCGTAAGGATAGGCAAGACCATCTGGCGGCTAAAGCTTGGCGCATATCTCTACACGCCAGTTTGCCTGCGTGAGGGAGTGCTTTACTTTGGCACCGCTGGCAAGGGCGGAGATCTATACGCCGTGGATGCAAAAAGTGGCGAAGTGGTGTTTAAGTTTAAAACCAGTGGCACGGAGCATTTTGTTTGGATCAAAGGTCAAATTTTGCTCGCGAACCGCAAAAATAAGCCAGTTTTGATAAGCGCCAAAGATGGCTTGCTATTAAAAGAGATAGAGTTTGAGAAATTTAGACTTAGCACAGATCAGATCATGCTAGTAAGCGGTGGCAGGCTCTATGCTGTGGCAAATGACGGAGCTAAAATTTACGCAGTTTGCGCGGAAATTTAGCCTTGGCAAAATTTATCGCCAAAGCCGCAACGAGATAAATTTATCTCTTCTTTTTATATCTTTTTATCGCCTCTACGATGACCTCTTCTAGGTCGTCGTTTGGCTCTTTGTTCATATCATCATAGGTGTTTTCAAGGATAGTTTTTAAGTTTTTCTCGACGTAGCTAGTATCGAAAAATCCTCTTCTAAACTCTTTACTTTTGCTGATCGTTAGCAAAAATGGGATGATCGTTCGCACGCCCTCGATGGTAAATTCTTCAAGTGCTCTTTCAAGCTTATTTACCGCAAGATCGTAGTCAGTCGCCTTGACGATCAGCTTTGCGATAAGTGAGTCGTAAAATGGCGGTATGGTGTAGTCTTTATAGACGTGGCTATCGACGCGCACAGATGGGCCAAGAGCTGGGTAGTAGCCCTCGATAGTACCTGGTGCTGGGATGAAATTCTCCCAGACATTCTCAGCCGTGATCCTAGCCTCTATCGCGTAGCCGCGTGGTTTGATGTCGCTTTGCTCGATCTCTAATATCTCGCCCGCAGCGATCCTTATCTGCCTAACGACAAGATCATGTCCTGTGATCTCTTCGGTGATGCCGTGCTCCACTTGGATACGAGTGTTCATCTCCATGAAGTAAAAGTTGTTGTAGTCATCTAGCAAAAACTCGATCGTTCCTACGTTTGAGTAGCCCACAGCCTTTGCAGCGGCCACTGCGGTCACGCCCATGATCTTTCTTAAATTTTCACTAATCGATGGGCAAGGTGCGATCTCGATGATCTTTTGGTGGCGCCTTTGGATAGAGCAGTCACGCTCGCAAAGGTGGATGATGTTGCCGTAGTTGTCGCCTAAAATTTGAAACTCGATGTGGCGAGGATTGACGACAAGCTTCTCCATAAAAACTTCGTCGTTGTTAAAGTATGCTTTTGCCTCTCTGGTGCATGATTCAAAGGCATCTTGCATATCTTCTTCTTGCCAAACTTCTCTAATGCCGCGGCCACCACCACCACCGCTTGCTTTTAAGATGACTGGGTAGCCGATGCGCCTAGCGTGCTCTTTTATGGCGTCCATACTCTCATCATTTAGCTTCTCAGTGCCTGGCACTATTGGTATGCCGTTTTTCTTCATCAGATATCTAGCGATGTTTTTATCGCCCATTTTCTTGATAACTTCGGCCTTTGGACCGATGAAGATAAGCCCAGCATCCTCAACTGCCTTTGCAAATTCGTAGTTTTCGCTTAAAAAGCCGTATCCTGGGTGTATGGCGTCTGCTCCGCACTCTTTAGCGAGCTTTACGATCGCTTTGGCGTCAAGATAGCCCTTTATTGGGTCGTCGCCAACTTGATAGGCCTCGTCAGCGATCCTGACGTGCAAGCACTCGCTGTCCGGCGCTGTGTAAATTCCCACACTTTGGATGTATAAATCCCTACAAGCTCTGACTATCCTAACTGCGATCTCGCCACGGTTTGCGATAAGAATTTTATGTATCATAGACTATCCTTTTTGAGTTTTTCTTATCATATAACTATTCGTTTTATTTTTAGATAAATTTGTTAAGTCTGGTTTTAAAATTTGAGTGCAAAGGCTAAATTTACACTCAAATTTCTTTATTTGCTCAAATTTAGTCATCTTTGGATGATCTGTGGAAAAGGCGTGGCTAGGGCTTTTTTGCTAAAATCTTGCGACTCGATCGTAAAATTTGTAGCAAATCTTTGAATGCCCTCTTTTTTATAAGCACGCCTTTGGATGGTAAAAAGGACTAAATTTCCGCCTTGTTTGGTGTAGCGATATATCGAGTGCTCGGCTGTTGGAGTGCCATTTAAATTTGAAAATATCGTGATATCAAGATAAATTTCATTTGCCAGCGAGCCCTTTTTGTAAGCTACCTTTAGCCCTTTTTCTTTCATTTTATTTAGGTCATTTATCTTTTGCTCGACTGCTTGCTCGATCGTCGCTTCAAATTTGAGCGTATTTAGCGAGAGCATGTAGCTAAAACTCTCTGGTTTTTCGCCAGGGAGCAAGTACTCCTGCGTGAATAAATTTGGCACAGGCTTGGCTGAGCTTGCTAGCGAGTAGAGCCTGTTGTCAAATTTAACTTGCATGGGCTCAAAGTACTGAGTCGCTGCAAGCAAAAATATCGGCAAAGTGATAAATGCTAAAATTTTCTTCATCAAATTCCTTTAAAACGGATTTACTATCATTACCCAAATGATGATGAGCATCGCAACAGTCGGCACTTCGTTGTAGGCTCTAAAGAAGATGCCGCTTTTGTTACAGCGTTTTTCTTTGAGCTGCTTCATGTAGCGACCAAGGTCTAGGTGATAGATGGCCATTAAGATGACAACTAAAATTTTAACGTGGATGTGACCCATTTTTATGAGATCAGGCATAGCGACGATGATCAGCGCGCCAGTTACAAACGAGCCAATGAGCGCGACCCAGCCGATGTAGTGATACATCTTATACTCCATTACCTCGACCACTTTTACAAAGTCTGGCTTGTCCATGTTTTCTACGTGATAGACGTAGAGTCTTGGCTGATAAAACAACACTGCCATCCACGATATGAAAAACAAATAGTGCAGGTATTTTAAATAGAGATAGTATTCTGACATGGTGTCTCCTTATCTAAAAAGTATTTCTTTTCTTGCTTCAAATTCTGCCTTGCTGATGGCACCACTCTCGAAAAGCTCGTAAAGTCTTTTGAGGTCCTCTTCTTTATCTTTTAGCTTCACTCTCTCTTTTAGCTTGGCTTTTTGTAAATTTTTATCCACGCCACTGCCGACCAAAAACGCATCGATGATCCACCAGATGAACCAGATGCCTAAAAATATATATCCTATTAATATGATCTGCAAAGAGTAGCCTATAAAAAATAGTCCCATCATCAAAAAACCAGTGATAAATTTACCAAGGTAAATTCTATGTGCCCCAAGCCAGCCAGTAAATAGCCAAAGCGCGTATGCGACGTAGATGTTAGTTCCCATTTTCTCTCCTTTTTCTAAAACTTTGCCAAAGTATCATCACCACGCAAAGATCGATCATAACATCAGCGAAGTTAAAGACCGCAAAGTTAAACCACTTATGCCAAAAGACATAGTCCACGACGCCGCCATGGATAAACCTATCTGTGATATTTGAGGTGCCAGCTCCTAGCAAGCCACCAAGCCAGATAGCGTGCGAAAAGAGCAGCTTTTTTTCTACCAGCAGATAGATAAAAACGCCTAAGATAAGGGCTATTTGTATAAATTTAAGCCACTCATCTAAAAAGGCAAACATAGAAAATGCAACACCCTTATTATATGTAAGAACTAGCGAGAAAAACTCGCCGTCCCACGAAAAACCATCTATAAATATCATCTTTATCGCTTGATCAACGATAAAAATAATAAAAAACGCTATGAAAAATTTAACCAAATTTCTACGCATTTAGGGCTTTTACAAAAAATTTCTCAACTTCATCCATGCGTTTTTCAACTAAAGTTTGATTTTTGCCCTCAAGCAAAAGTCTGATCAAATTTTCAGTGCCAGAGTATCTAAAGAGCGATCTTATGCCATCTTTTGCAAGGCTAGCCTCAAGCTCTTTTAGCCCCTCTATCTTATCAAGCGGCTTTTTCTCTGTGATCTTTAAATTTAGCAAAATTTGCGGATATGGCTTTAGCTCGCCAAAAATTTCACTAGCTTTTTTGCCTTTTTTAAGCATCATCGCAACGACTTGCATTGAAGTAACAAGGCCGTCGCCAGTTTTAGCGTAGTCGTTAAATATGACGTGTCCGCTTTGCTCGCCGCCAAAATTTATGCCATTTTCTTTCATCATCTCAAGCACGTATTTATCGCCTACGTTTGAGCGAAGTAGCTTGATCTTGTGAGCTTTTAGATAGTCATCAAGCGCGGCGTTACTCATCACAGTAGCCACGATGGCACCGCCTTTTAGAGTCTTTTGCTCGTGCAAAAATGCAGCTAGTGAGCCAAGTATCGCATCTCCATGCACTACTTCGCCGTTTTCATCGACAACGACAAGCCTATCAGCATCGCCGTCAAGCGCAAAGCCGATGTCGGCACGCAGTCTTTTTACTTCGCTAGCTAGTTCTTCTGGGTGAAGTGCGCCGCAGTTTTGGTTGATGTTGCTACCATTTGGCTCGTCGTTTATGACGATGACGTCGGCTCCAAGCTCGCTAAATACAGTTGGTGCGACCTTGTAAGCAGCTCCGTTTGCCACGTCTAAAACTACTCGTAAATTCTTTAAATTTAACTCTTTTGGGAATGAATTTTTGATCTGCACGATATATCTGCCGATAACATCGTCGATTCTCTTGTTTGCGCCGATCTCTGTCATCGTCTTTTGGGCGTTTGCGATGAGCTCGTCGTCGTAGAAGATTTTTTCTATCTCGGCTTCTATTTTTTCATCTAGTTTGTTGCCAAAGCTGTCAAAAAATTTGATGCCGTTGTCGTAGTATGGGTTGTGCGACGCACTTATCATTATGCCAGCGTCACAGCGCATATTTTCTGTTAAAAATGCGATCGCAGGTGTTGGCATAGGGCCTATTTGGAGGACGTTGTAGCCAACCGCAGTGAGTCCCGCGACGATGGCAGTTTCTATCATATAGCCACTTTTTCTAGTATCTTTTCCGACCAATATCACATTTGTCGCTGAGGTCTTTCTAAAGTAAATTCCAGCTGCCATTGCAAGGCGCATAGATGTCTGAGCTGAAAGCTTTTCACCCGCCTTGCCACGAACACCGTCTGTTCCAAATAGTTTCATAAATTTATCCTTTTTATTATAAAATCGAACTATTTTATCAGAAAATAGCAAATTTAAAAGCTAAAAATTTTATTTCTCTTAAACGAGATTTAAATTAAGGTCAAATTTATTATAGTTTTCATATAATCACCGACTAAAATTATCAAATAAAGGTATATTATGGCAAACCATAAATCTTCTGAAAAAAGAGCCAGACAGACTATCAAAAGGACTGAAAGAAACAGATTTTACCGCACTAGACTTAAAAATATCACAAAAGCAGTGCGTGTAGCTGTAGAAGCTAAAGATATTGAAGCTGCAAATGAGGCTTTAAAAGTTGCTAACAAGAGCATCCACAGCTTCGTAAGCAGAGGCTTTTTGAAGAAACAAACTGCTGCTCGCCGCGTTAGTCGCCTTGCTCAATTAGTAAACACTCTAAAAGCTGCTTAATATATTAAATTTTAATGTTTGCTGATAAACTTCATCCATTTTTGGATCGCTATAACGAAATTTCTACGCTTCTAAGCGATCCAAATATAGCAAACGATATCGAAAAGATGACAAAGCTTTCAAAAGAGCAGTCATCTATCGAGCCAGTCGCAACTGCCGCAACAAAATATCTACAAATTTTAAATGACATCGACGAGAACAAAGCCCTGCTTGAGGACTCTGAGCTTGGCGAACTTGCAAAAGAAGAGCTAAAAAGTTTAGAAATTTCAAGAGAGAAACTTGAAGAAGAGATCAAAATTTTACTTCTTCCAAAAGATCCAAACGATGATAAAAATATATTTTTAGAAATTCGCGCAGGCACTGGCGGCGATGAAGCGGCACTATTTGCTGGTGATTTATTTAACGCATATATTAGATACGCAGAGCTTCGTGGATATAAATTTGAGATCGTTAGTCAAAGCGAGGGCAACACTGGCGGTTTTAAAGAGATCATCGTGCTCATAAAGGGCAAAGGTGCTTACTCGAGGCTAAAATTTGAAGGTGGCACGCATAGAGTTCAGCGTGTGCCAGAGACTGAGAGTCAGGGCAGGGTGCACACTTCGGCTGTGACTGTGGCTATCATGCCAGAGGTCGAAGATAGCGAGATCGAGATCAATCCAAATGATATAAGAGTTGATGTTATGAGAAGCTCAGGTCACGGCGGCCAGTCGGTCAATACAACTGATAGTGCCGTTAGGATCACGCACATACCAACGGGTCTTGTTGTCACAAACCAAGATGGCAAGAGCCAGCACAAAAACAAAGAAGCTGCGATGAAGGTACTAAAAGCTAGACTTTACGAGATGCAAGAGCAAGAGAGACTCGCAAAAGAGACTAGCGAGCGCAAGAGTCAGGTCGGCACTGGAGACCGCTCTGGCAGGATAAGAACATATAACTTTCCACAAAACCGCATAAGCGACCACCGCATAAATTTGACACTTTACCGCCTTGATGCGATCATGGCTGCGGGGCTATTTGACGAGATCATCGAGCCGCTTATCACGCACTATCAAGCTGAAGCGATGCTTGAAGCTGGCATTTAAAACACTGCTAATTTTATTTTATATTCTACAATCAAATTTTAACATTTCATCTAGTCCAAATTTGTGCTGAAATTTTATAAAACATAAGACTAAAATAGTACCTAGTAATATTTATTTGAAAAATTATCAAAATTAAATTTTTAAATTTAGCCTTATAAATAGCGTTATTTAGGAG
>NZ_CALACG010000138.1 GCF_937890585.1 uncultured Campylobacter sp. | reverse complement strand
TGAAAGTGGCCTTGGCGAGTTTTATGAGCGACTTGGCAAAAACACGCTAATGCCTGCAAAAAACGGCGCAAATGTTAAAAATTTAGCGGCAAATTTTAGTGAGCTGGTGACAAAAGAGGGTGAGTTTTCTAAAATTTCACTTCTGATTGACGGTATCACCTGCTCGGCGTGCATTTGGCTGCTTGAAAAGGCACTTTTTAGCCTGCCTGGAATTTTGGAGGTAAATATCAACTCGCTTAGCCAAAAGGCGGTCATTGTTTTTGACGAGCAAGAGCTTTTGGTGGAGCAGATAGTTGAGAAAATTTACGCAGTTGGCTACACTCCAAAGGCCTACGCGGCGAGCCAAAAAGAGGACGAGTTAGTCAAAAAAAGGCGAAATTTCTACGCAAAAGCGCTTGTTGGCGTCTTTATCACGATGAATATCATGTGGCTGGCGATCGCGCAGTACGGCGGCTACTTTAGCGGTATCAGAAGCGATGTGAAGGACCTACTAAGCTTTGCGCAGTTTGTGCTAGCAACGCCTGTGCTCTTTTACACTGGCAGCGAGTTTTTCAAAGGGGCGAAAATAGCCATTAAAAACGCCTCGCCAAATATGGACCTGCTCGTCATCACTGGAGCTAGCATAACCTACATCTACTCGATTTTTGCGATGTTTACAAGAAGCGGCGAGAGCTATTTTGACTCGGTTGCGATGATCATAACCTTTGTTTTTATCGGCAAATTTTTAGAAATTTTAGGCAAGAAAAAGGCGCTTGAGACCTCAAATTTTTTAAGCGATATGCTGCTTGCAAAAGTGTGCGTTTTAGAGGACGGCAAAGACATTTTAAAAGAGCCAAAGGATGTAAATTTAGGCGAAAAGATCGTGCTAAGAGCTGGCGAGAGGGCGCTACTTGATGGGACGGTGCTTAGCGGTGAGGCGAGCATCGATAGCTCAAGCCTAACAGGCGAAAGTTTGCCACTTTTGCTAGGCTCTGGCAGCGAGGTAAAAAGTGGCGTCGTCTGTCTAAACGGGCAGATCGTCTATGAGGCAAGGCAAATTTTTAAAAACTCATATCTTAATAAGCTTATAAATTTACTCCAAAACGCAGAGCTAAAAAAGCCAAATATCGAGCTAGCAGTCAATAAAATCGCCTCGAAATTCTCTCTTAGCGTGCTAACTCTAGCGTTTTTTACATTTT
>NZ_CALACG010000137.1 GCF_937890585.1 uncultured Campylobacter sp. | reverse complement strand
CCGCCAGGTTACCTAGATACTTAGTCTTTTGCCTGACGCTATCGCACCTTCAAGCGTGCTTAGCGTTAGCGAATCGTTGTCTGGGTTTAGTAGTCTATCGAGAGCGGCACAACTGGTTTTCATGAGCTTAGTCATCTTTGTTTTGGTTGCACATTCCAGCTTTAAGCTAACCTCCGATATAACCAACAAAAGGCTTTGTATTTACCGTATATTATATCAAATGCTCCAATTTCCCATCCTGAGCTCGCTTATATCTTTAAAATCTTTTTCGTTATTCGTAACCAAAATAAGATTATCGCCAAGCGCTACGGCAGCAATCAGCATATCCATATCGCCTATCCTTCTGTTTTTATTTCTTATCTCAAGCCTTATTTTACCATAGCTTGCTGCGCATTTACTCGTAAAATCCAAAACGCCGAAATTTGAGATAAAATCGCCCATCTGTAACAAGTATTCTATGATTTTAAGGGGCTTTTAGAACATTTTTAATAAAAAACTTGTCCGATTATCAGGACAACTTTTTCTAGAATTTTTAGCTATAGAAATTTTTGTTTTAATAAAATCAAAGACTCTAAAGTGCTATAATCTACCCAAATTTAAAAGGACTTTTATGACAACCATGATAAACATTCAAACAACTGCAGATAATACCACTCTCGAAGCGATAAAGGCTCTACTTTTTAAAATAGATCCAGCTGCTATTTTTGAAGCCTATGGTGAGCAGCAAAACTATCTTAGTAAAGAGGACGAAGAGCATCTAAAGAGGATTTCTGATATGGATGATAAAGGAGAGCTAGAGTATGTCTCGATGGACGAAATGAATACTCATGTAAATTCTCTTTTTAAAAAATACGGTGCCTAAATGCAGCAAATTCCTTATTTAAGCAAGGAATTTCTAAGCCAACTTGATGCAATTTTAGATTTTTACTCTAAGGATAGCATTGAGACTGCTCGGGCTTTTTATATTGAGCTGGTAGAAAGGCTAAAAAGCATCTCTTATATGCCTTACAGATTTAGAAAAAATAAAACAATCAATAGAGAAGACACTAGAGACCTTATCTTTAAAGGGTATGTGGTAGTCTTTCGTATAGAACAAGATCACATAAAAATACTTGCAATATATAAGCACAATCTCACTCCTTACTCATAGAAATACGCTATTAGCTTAAATTTATAGAGGCTATAACTTCTAAATTACTATTTAGCTCTTGCGCCTTAATCTCCACAGGAAAGGCTATACCAAAGTGTTCAAGCTCTCTTTTTA
>NZ_CALACG010000136.1 GCF_937890585.1 uncultured Campylobacter sp. | reverse complement strand
CTTCCACATATACATTCTATCCATCCGAATTTTCTATTTTCTATCATTATTATTCCCTCGGGCTTATATTATAATTACTAATAGAATAAAATAATATTTGTCTTCTTTAAAAAAGATAAGATACAAAATAAACAAATTTCAAATGAAGGAGCTTATATGAATAATGACTTGCGTCAAAAGATAAATAGACGCTTAAGCGAACTTAGTGCATTGCCTAAAATGAAAAATGACACTAGTATTGCGCAGCTTTTAAAAGATAAGGGCTTTACTAGGCGTGATTTTATGAAGTGGGCTGGTGCGATGACAGCCTTTATGGCATTGCCAAGTGCGATGACGCCGATGGTTGCTCGCGCTGCTGAGCTAAGCGATAGGCTCCCAGTGATATGGCTTCACATGGCAGAATGCACTGGCTGTAGCGAGGGCTTGCTAAGAACTGACGCTCCAAGCATAGATAGCCTTATATTTGACTACATAAGCCTTGAATACCACGAAACTATCATGGCGGCTGCTGGCTGGCAAGCTGAGGAAAATTTAGAGCATGCGATAGAAAAATACAAAGGTAGATACATCCTACTAGTTGAAGGTGGCATCCCAACTGGTGCGACTGAAAATTTTTTAACCGTAGGTCCTCACGGCACAACAGGCAAAACTCACGCTGTAAATGCCTCTGCTAATGCGGCTGCTATCTTTGCTATTGGTACCTGTTCTAGCTTTGGCGGTGTTCAAGCTGCAAGGCCAAATCCAACAAATGCAGTCGGCCTTTCAAAGGTGACTGATAAACCAGTCATAAATGTCCCAGGCTGTCCTCCAAGCGAGAAAAACATCGTTGGCAACGTGCTTCACTACTTACTATTTGGCACTTTGCCTGCACTTGATGTTTATAACAGACCAAAATGGGCTTATGGCTTAAGAATTCACGATCTTTGCGAGAGACGTGGTCACTTTGATGCAGGCGAGTTTGTCCAAAGCTTTGGCGACGAGGGCGCAAAAAATGGCTACTGCTTATACAAAGTAGGCTGTAAAGGTCCATATACATTTAACAACTGCTCGCGCGAGAGATTTAATCAACACACATCATGGCCAGTTCAAGCAGGTCACGGCTGTATAGGCTGCTCAGAGCCAGACTTCTGGGATACGATGGGGCCGTTTGAAGAGCCGATGGCTGATAGGCTATTTGACACTGTTTTAGGGCTTGGCGCTGATAATGTAAGTGATAAAATAGGCATTGGAATTTTAGCACTTGCTGGTGTTGGCATAGCGGCTCACGCTGCACTAGCTTGTATGAGTAAAGATAAAGAATAAGGCGAAAAAATGAGTGAAAAAAGAATAGTAATAGACCCTATAACACGTATCGAAGGGCATTTAAGAATAGAAGTCATAGTCGATGAAAACAACGTTGTCAAAGAGGCTTACTCTGGCTCAACTCTTTGGAGGGGCTTAGAGCAGATAGTAAAAAACAGAGACCCAAGAGATGCTGGCTTTTTCATGCAAAGAATTTGCGGTGTTTGCACATACTCGCACTACCGAGCAGGCATAATTGCGGTTGAAAATGCACTTGGTATTAAACCCCCATTGAATGCTGAGCTAACTAGAACACTCATGAACGCAGCTTTATATCTTCACGATCACATCGTGCACTTTTATCAGCTCCACGGCCTTGACTGGGCAGACGTCGTCTCTGCACTAAGCGCAGATGTACACAAAGCTAGCGAAGAGGCGTTTAAATACACAAGCACGCCATTTGCCACGGGAGCAGATAAGCTAAAAGAGGTAAAAGAGAGGGTTGAAGCCTTTGTTAAAAAGGGCAACCTTGGACCATTTGCCAACGCATACTGGGGACATAGCACATATAAATTTACTCCTGAGCAAAATTTAATCGTCCTCTCTCACTACTTAGAGTGCCTTAGAATCCAAAGAACAGCAGCTCAGATGATGGCTATCTTTGGTGCGAAAAACCCACATCCACAAAGCCTAACAGTTGGTGGCGTGACCTGCGTGATGGATCTTATGGATCCAGCTAGAATGGGCGAATATATGAGTAAATTTGCCGAGATAAAAGAATTTGTCGATAGAGCTTACTATCCAGATATTTTGATGGCGGCTAAAGCTTATGCAAACGAGCCAAGCGTTCTAAACGACGTTGGCGTATCAAATTTATTCTGCTACGATGAGTTTTTGATCGGCAAAAATGACCATCTATTTAAAGGTGGCATCATCTTAAATGGCGATCTTAGCAAAGTCTATGACATCGATGAAGAGAAGATCACAGAAGAGGCGACAAGATCTTGGTATAAAAATGACAAAGCGCTTCATCCATATGATGGCGAGACAGAGGCAAACTACACTGGCCTTGTTGATGGTGAGAGCATAGACGGCGAGGGCAAGCTAGCTCACAGCAAGCTTTTTGACACAAAGGGTAAATATAGCTGGATCAAAGCGCCAAGATATGATGGCATGCCTATGCAAGTAGGACCGATCGCAAGCATCGTCATAAACTACGCTAAAGGCAACGAGAGAGTTAAAAAGGTAGTCGATGAGTTTTTAGCAAAGAGTGGCTTGCCACTAAGTGCAGTCTTTTCAACTCTAGGTAGAACAGCCACTCGTATGCTTGAAGCAAAAGTGGTAGCAGAGCACACAATGGACGCATTTAATGCCTTGATCGAAAATTTAAAGACAGATCAAGAGACCTGCACAAAATATGTAATAGATAACAAAAAAGAATATAAAGGAAATTTTCAAGGCAACGCTCCAAGAGGCGCGCTAAGCCACTGGTGCCGCATAAAAGATGGCGTCATCTCAAACTGGCAAGCAGTCGTGCCAAGTACCTGGAATGCCTCGCCAAAAGATGCTAAAGGTCAAATGGGAAGCTATGAAGCATGTCTGGTTGGTATGAAGATAGCTGATCTTTCAAAACCACTTGAGATAATACGAAAAATTCACTCTTACGACCCTTGCATCGCGTGTGCCGTGCATGTTATGGATACGAAGGGAAATGATTTGAGTACTTATAAGATAAATCCAAATTTGTAAGGAGAAAAGATGTCACATAAAAATCCTGACAGGATCAGCGAATACGAATTCTCCATCGGCGTTAGGCTGACACACTGGATTAGATTTATAGCTATCACGCTTTTGGTTGTGAGCGGCTACTACATCTCTTATGTCTTTATGAGTCCAGAGATCACAAGCGAGCCTACAAATTTCATGCAAGCAAAGTGGCGTTTGGCGCACCAGGTCGCTGGCTTTGTGCTAATAGCGGTATTTATCTTTAAATTCTATCTATTTGTCTTTGATAAACACAGCAAAAAAGAGTGGATGAGCGTGCTTGACTTTTTAAGTCCAAAAGTTTGGATAGCGCAGATAAAATACTACATCTTTATGGGACCGCACCCGCATTTAAGGGGCGTTTATAACCCATTGCAGTTTGCCTCATACTTCTTCTTTTACGTCATCTTAGCGCTCATCTGCCTAACTGGCCTTATCCTTTACGCTCACGTTTATCACGAGGGGCTTGGCGGAGCGATCTATGAGCCAGCGAGATACTTTGAAGAGCTTATGGGCGGACTAGCAAATGTTAGAACGATACATAGAATTTGCATGTGGATCATCATTATATTTGTGCCAATTCACGTTTATATGGCGATATTTAACGCCGTTAAAGGCAAAAATGGAGCGATGGACGCCATCGTTAGCGGCTATAAATTTGTAAAAGAACACTGATGAGAGTGCTAGTTCTTGGCATCGGCAACGTTATGTTTGCTGATGAGGGCATAGGTGTTCATTTTGTAAATTTGATGGCTAAAAACTACAAATTTACAAGCTCTAAAAACGAGCTTACTCTAATGGACGGGGGCACTTTAGCCCTCGCTCTAACTCACATTATAAGCGAATTTGACTATCTTATTGTCGTTGATTGCATTAGCGCAAATGGCGCAAGCGTGGGCGATGTTTATTTTTTCGACTTTCTAAATGTGCCAAATTTTATCAGCTGGGACGGCTCAGCTCACGAGATCGAGATGCTTCAAACCCTTCATCTAATGGAGCTGGCAGGCGACAGGCCGACAACCAAAATCCTAGGCATCGTGCCTAGCCGCATAGAATCATCAAATTTTAGCCTCTCAGATGAAGTGATAAAAGCTTCTAATATCCTAGAAAAAACGCTACTTGAACACTTAAAAGAGCTTGATTTTAAGTGCGAAAAGGTGGCAAATTTCACTCTAAACGACACCCTCGATGACTACGCCAAAAAAGGTTTAAAATGATACTTGCTTTTAAATTTGACTGCTTTAAAGACCCAGCCTTTTTGGCGCCATTTTTACGTGCATTGACTGGAGATCTTAAGCACTCTATAAGCTGCAAAGATGATCAAATTTGCCTAAAGGTAAGTGGCTCTGTAGAGGAGCTTAGCGCCCTAGCAGACAGAGCTAGCGCCATTTTGCCCTATAGCCTTTTTATAAAGCATAGCGAGGTTGATGTGGCAGATGAGCTTGACATGGCAGGTGAAATTAAAAAGATAAAATTTGGCACGCTTAGCCCATCTCAAGCGGCGGCATTTTTGGCTAATGGCAAGGCTATTTTAAATGAAAGTGGCGTGCTCTCTTTGAGTAAATTTGAGAGCGAGATAACGCTTGATAATTTTAATGAAAAGCTAAAAACCTGCCTAAATTTATTAAAAAATGGTAAGAGTGTTTGCATAGAGCAAGATGAAAATTTATATGAAATTTCTCTTGGGGTAAATTTTGATGCAAATTTCTTGATACCTGTAAATTTAAAGCAGCTGCCAAAAAT
>NZ_CALACG010000135.1 GCF_937890585.1 uncultured Campylobacter sp. | reverse complement strand
CCAATGGGCTGCAATGTGGATATTTTTAGGCTCTATCCTTGTAGTCGCACTTCTTGGATACTTTAAAGATCTTCGCCCAAGCTGGACTACTTATAAAGACGCAACAGTCGTTCAAATAGTAGCAAACCTTCCAACTGAGCAAAAAGTCTTAAAAACCTTAAAGATAAAAGACGCCAGCATCCAAACTGAAGCTGCTGAGCTAAAAGTTTCAAACGACAAGCTAAACTCAAATCAAAAAGCTCAATCAGTCAAAATCATCGGCAAAGATGCAAATCAAACTCTTACTCGCACAGCTGATGGTGCAGTAACATATATAAATGAAAAAGGCGCAAAAGAGGAATTTCAAGGCGCTTATATTAACATAAGCAACAAACTAGCCTCTTCAAAGAGCCTAAGCATGGTTCATGTTATCCAAATTTTCATGCTTTTAACAGGTGCCATCATCTTGATATTTACTCCAACAGATGCTAGCAAGATCGGTAAAAACGAGATATTTAGATCAGGTATGATCGCTCTTGTTGCGGTATTTGGTATCTCTTGGATGGCTGAGACAATGTTTGCAGTGCATACTCCGATGATGAAAGAAGCACTAGGTGGCATCGTAAAAGAGCATCCTTGGACCTATGCGGTTATGCTACTTATCATCTCTAAATTTGTTAACTCTCAAGCTGCAGCTTTGGTTGCGTTCGTGCCATTAGCACTAAACATCGACGTTAACCCTGCTGTAATCCTAGCCTTTGCGCCAGCTTGCTATGGATACTACATCCTACCAACATACCCAAGCGACCTTGCGGCTATTCAGTTTGATAGAAGTGGCACGACACACATCGGTAAATTTGTTATCAACCACAGCTTCATCTTCCCAGGCCTTATCGGCGTTATAGTCTCTTGTATATTTGGCTATATCTTCGCTACTGCGTTTGGCTATCTATAATAGATAAATTTCTTGCTACCTTTTGGTGGCAAGAAATTTCTTCATCAAAGTTTATCTTGAAATTTCTGCTTATTACTCATATAAACAAAGCTTAGCACTTCAGCCACAGCCCTAAAAAGGTGCGCTGGTATCGTATCATCGAC
>NZ_CALACG010000134.1 GCF_937890585.1 uncultured Campylobacter sp. | reverse complement strand
TCTTTTGACAGCGTCGTAATTTTTACCAAGCTCGCTCCAAAATTTATCAACCCTGCTAGCAAAGCTAGAACTCTTTTTAGAAAACCACATCTTTATCCTTTTTGTTAAAATTTTCAATATTTCTTTGCGTATAAATTTTCATCGATGGAAACTCTAACGCACTTAGTTTATCAAAACCAACTTCGTTAAAAACACAGCCTGTGTCGATATCTGCGCTATTTTTATAAAATTTTACCTCTCTTACTGGCGTGTGCCCATAGACGTTAAAGATGCCACTAACTTGCAGCTCATCGCCTCTGCCTGAGAGCAGGTGCCTTCTAAACTCTTCGCTAGCATATTTATCGTTTCTTAGCTCCCACATATTGCCAACGGCTGAGTGAGAGACTACCAGATGCTCGCCATTTTGGGTTTTATAATCTTTAAATTCCAGATAAACTGGCCTGCTTTCTAAAAAATCCACATGCCTTTGCTTAAACTCTGTGCTTTGTCCAAGATACGATCTATATGTCGCTTCGCCGCCGTTTCCAAAGAACCAGCTCCTGTCAAATGGCACTTTGTTGTTTAAAAACTCAAATTTATTGTTTAGTAGCCTTCGCTCGTGATTTCCCATGACCATTTTATAGTCATTTTGCATGATAAGTTCGACCACGTCGCAGCTAAAAAGCCCCCGATCTATCACGTCGCCAACAAAGCAAATTTGAGATTTTTCTTTGTTTGGAAACTGCTTGATAAGCTCTAAAAGCGTGTTAAAACAGCCATGCACATCGCCTATGATGTAAATTTGCTCGCTCAAATTTTCTCCTTTGTGCCAAATTTTAGTCTATTAAACTTAAAAATAAAGATTGTTATTTGCTGATAAATTTAGAAAGAAATTTTATTTATGAAATTTAAAGCAGTAGGGGGCAAAACCCCCTAAAATCATTGTGCGTAAAAGCCGCTAACCTTGCCGGTGAGATCTATCATGATGTTTTTCATCTGAGTGTAGTGCTCAAGTATGATCTTGTGCGTCTCACGGCCGATACCTGAGTTTTTATATCCACCAAATGGGCTTCCTGCTGGGATTTGATTATAAGTGTTGATCCAAACCCTGCCAGTCTCCATAGACCTTGCAACGCGAAGCGCTTTCGTGATGTCTTGCGTGAAAATTCCGCCACCAAGGCCGTATTCGCTGTCATTTACCATTTTGATAAGCTCGGCTTCATCTTTAAATTTGATGACAACGCCAACTGGTCCAAAGATTTCCTCCTGAGCCACTCTCATATCGTTTGTCACATCAACTAGCAGCGTTGGCTCGACAAATGCGCCCTTGTCGCAACCATTTGCGGTGTAGGCTTTGCCGCCGACTGCTACTTTTGCACTTTCTTTTTTGCCGATCTCTACGTACTCTAAGATCTGCTCGGCTTGTTTTTTATTGATCTGAGAACCCATTTGAGTCTTAGGATCAAGCGGATCGCCAACTTTTATAGTGCTAAATTTCTTAACTGCAGCCTCGATAAATTTGTCATAAAAGCTCTCTTCTACGAAGATTCTAGACCCTGCGCAGCAAACTTGACCTTGGTTAAATAAAATTCCAAGCTGAAGTCCGTCAAGCGCCTTGTCTAAATTTGCGTCGCTAAAGAAGATATTTGCGCTCTTGCCGCCAAGCTCAAGTGTGGCTGGGATGATACGGCGAGCAGCAGCTATGGCGATATCACGGCCGATCTCGGTTGAGCCAGTAAATGCTAGTTTGTCAAGGCCTGGGTGGTTTTTGATCCACTCGCCGCTCTTGCTGCCTCTGCCGGTTACTATGTTTATCAAACCTTTTGGCAAAATTTTATCTATCAGCCTAAATAGCTCAAGCACGCTTAGACTTGTCTCGCTTGAAGGTTTAAAGACGCTCGCATCGCCTGCTGCGATAACTGGAGCTAGCTTCCAAGCTGCCATTAAAAATGGAAAATTCCAAGGCACGATCTGACCTACAACGCCTATTGGCTCGCGTAAAACGATAGAGAGTTGCTTCTCGTCAAGCACGTTTGCGCTGCCTTCTTCGCCCATGATAACGCCAGCAAAGTACCTAAAATGCTCTGCTGCAAAAGGGATATCGACATTTAGCGTCTCACGGATTGGCTTGCCGTTGTCCATGCTTTCAACTTTTGCTAAGTGTTCTTTGTGCTCGTCGATGATATCAGCGATCTTGTTTAGCAGCTTTGCGCGCTCGCTAACTGTGGTGTGTTTAAATTTATTAAAAGCCTCACGTGCAGCACGAACTGCGTCATTTACATCTTCTTCGGTAGCATCAGCGATCTTTGCAAGGTGCTCGCCGTTTGCTGGATTTTTGGCATCAAGTGTAGCGCCGTCTTTTGCGTCACGCCACTCACCATTTATGAAAAGCCCGTATTTTTCAAGTAGTTTCATACTTTTCTCCTTGATTAAGATTTTGTAAAAGGATTATAATATTAATAAAATTTATCAAAAATAAATTTTGGATATAAATTCTCTTTTTTAATAAAATTTATTATTTAAAGTAGGGTGGTTTTAAATTTAACTCTGCCAAGAGAGCAAAAACGTAGTCTCGCTATCAAGCTCGCTTTGGCATTTTACGGTGATGCCATTTTTCTTGCAGCACTCTTTTACTAAATTTAGCCCTATGCCAAAGCCGCCTTGATCGTCGTTAAATCTCGTGTAACGATCAAAAATTTTCATCTGCTGCTCTTTACTGATGCCACGTCCAGTGTTGCTTATGCTAAAGAAATTTGGCCCTAAAATGATGCTAACCTTTGAATTTGTCGCTGCATATTTTGAGGCGTTGCTTAAGAGGTTGTCTAAAATTTTACTCACATCTTCAAGGTCTGCGTTTATAAAACTAGGCTTTAGGCTAGCGTCTATCTTAAGTCCGCGTTTGGCAAAAAATGGTGAAAAATAGTTTAGCCTTTGCGTGGTTAGCAAATTTAGATCTATTAGCTCTTTTTTGCTTGGTTTATCAAGGTTAAAGCTTAGATGAACGAGTGCGTCATAGATGCCGCCTAGGCTCTTTGCAGCGAGGCTGATGTTGTTAAAACGCTTTAAATTTCGCTCATTTAGGTTGTTGCGATCGGCCGTTTCTATGCTCATAGAAATGACGCTTAGGGGTGTATTTATTTCGTGCGTTGAGTCTTTTATGAAGTGATTTAGCGTATCTATCTTTTCATAAAGTGGCTTTAGGCTTAGTTTTGCTAGGTAAAAGGCGACAAAGAGCAGGGCAAAAAGGAAAAAGAGTGCCTTTAGTGTGGTCGAAATTTGTAAAGATAAAATTTCAGCCTTGATATCTTTGCCAACTAGAAAGATGTCCGCGTGCGAGAGCTCGTCCGTGGCGTTGTCGTCCATATACTGGATCTTTTCAAAGATCGCGACCTTGCCGTCTATCAAATTTACATTTTTGCCCTTGTCTATCTTTTGACACTCAAAATCTTTATAAATTTTCTCGCCATTTTCCAGCATGATACAAGCATGTACGCCCTTTTCGTTTGTGAGGCTTTTGACTGAGTCTAGACCGCTCATCCTAGCTTTCATATAAATTCCCATTTTTATCTCTTTTAGCATTTTGACCTCATTTAAGATGAGCGCATTTTTTTTATTTTTGTAGTCGTTTATGAAAAAATAGCCTAGAAAAAGCACGGAACTAACAAGATAGAGGGATAAAATTTTAAATAAAATTTGCGTCTTTTCAGACATAGATGTAGCCATCTCCACGCCTGTTTAATATGGCATCTTTGCCTAAAATTTGGCGTAAATTTTTGATATAGACACGGAGGCTAAGCTCGCTTGGCTCCTCGTTAAATTTCCAAATTTTAGAAGCCTGACCCTCGCGACTCATTACGAATTTTTCAGCAAATTTGCCTAAAAAATGATACCCCGAGCCAGCCTGCGC
>NZ_CALACG010000133.1 GCF_937890585.1 uncultured Campylobacter sp. | reverse complement strand
GAAAAATATGGCAAGGATCTAAGAGATAAAAAGCAAAAGATTTTAAACCATATTTCTAAATTTCAAATTTCAGTTATTGATGATATCATAAAGATATATACAAAAATAGGCTATAAGGTTCAGTTTAAGGTTTTGAATTCTGCATGGTATGGTAGCTCAACAAAGCGCGAAAGACTTATAATTATAGCTGTAAGAAACGATTTGAAGGGTAAGTTTAAATTTCCTATTCCGACACACAATAGTAATGAAATAAATACTAAAATGGATTTTAGTGAAGATGAGTTGAAGAATGCAAAATTTAAAAAAGCAATTTGTATTAAAAAAGCACTTGCTAGTATAGATTATAACAATAAAGATGACAGTGATAATATCCCAATGAAACATAGTCAAAAAACAGTAGAAAGATTTAAATTTATAAAGGCTGGTGGAAATATTGTAGATCATATTGATAGTTTGCCAGATGAGCTAAAAATTTCTAAATTTTATTCACGTGGAAACACAATGAGGCTAGATTTTAATACACTTGCCCCAACGCTTGTGCCTGGGCATAGTAATTTTCCTATTCACCCAATAGAGCATAGAAGTATTACGGTAAGAGAAGCAGCTACTATTACTGGGTTTCCACTAGATTATAAATTTTTTGGTTCTCATACTAAGCGCTGTGAACAAGTAGGAAATGCTGTTCCGCCACCGCTTTCTTATGCAATAGCAAAAGCAACAAAAGAATTTTTACAAGGAAATTAATGATGAACACTAAAGCATATTTTGGAAAATTTGGTGGGCAGTTCGTGCCTGAGACGGTGATGTTTGCCCTTGATGAGCTAGAAAATGCTTATGAGAGCATCGCAAAGACAAAAGAGTTTAAAGACGAGCTTGATGATCTGCTTAAAAACTACGTTGGCAGGCCTAGTCCGCTCTTTTTTGCAAAGCGCCTAAGCGAGCACTACGGACATGAAATTTACCTAAAAAGAGAGGATCTAAACCACACGGGCGCGCATAAGATAAACAACGCCCTAGCTCAAGCACTGCTTGCTAAAAAAATGGGTAAAAAGAAAATTTTAGCTGAGACTGGAGCTGGTCAGCACGGCGTGGCAACAGCGACTGCAGCGGCACTTCTTGGTTTAGAGTGCGACGTCTATATGGGCGCAACAGACGTTGCTAGACAGCAGCTAAATGCCTTTCGTATGCAGCTTCTTGGAGCAAAAGTGGTGAGCGTAGAAGATGGGCTAAAAACGCTAAAAGAAGCGACTACGGCGGCTATTCAGGCGTGGGTAAATGAGATAGAGAGTGCGTTTTACGTCATCGGCTCAGCAGTTGGCCCACACCCATACCCAAAGATCGTGCGTGATTTTCAAAGTATCATCGGCACAGAGGCGAAGGCTCAGCTTGCAGACTACGGCAAAAAGGCCGACTACGTCATAGCCTGCGTTGGCGGCGGCAGTAATGCTATTGGAATTTTTAGCGCGTTTTTAGAGGACGAGAGCGTAAATTTAGTAGGTATCGAGGCTGGTGGCCTTGGCGTAGAGACGCCTTATCACGCTGCTACGCTTACTAAAGGCAAAACTGGCATCATCCACGGCATGAAAACGACGGTCTTACAAGATGAATACGGCATGATCTCGCCAGTGCATAGCATCTCAGCAGGCCTAGACTACCCAGGCATCGGCCCAGAGCACGCCCACCTAAACGACATCAAAAGGGTAAAATACGAAGCCGTGACCGACGATGAGTGCATAAATGCCTTGTATTTTCTAAGCAAGATGGAGGGTATCATTCCAGCCATCGAGAGCGCGCACGCACTGGCGTATCTGGAGAAACTCTGCCCAAAACTTGATAAAAAAAGCGTCATCGTCGTAAATATCTCAGGCAGGGGCGATAAGGACATAAATACAGTTATCGGCTACGAAAAAGGAAAAATTTATGGATAAGATCAAAAGCGCATTTAGTGGCAAAAAGGCAAACATCGGCTACATCGTGGCTGGATATCCAAGCCTAGAGAAAACGAAGGAATTTTTAGAAAATTTAGATGAGAGTACGCTTGATCTAGTCGAGATCGGCATCCCATACTCTGACCCACTGGCTGATGGCAAGCTCATCGCACAAGCTAGCTTTGAGTCGGTGCAAAAGGGCGTAAATACAGATGTCGTCTTTGACACGCTAGAGAGCTGTAAGGCAAAAGTGACAAAACCACTCGTTTTTCTAGTCTATTTTAATATCATCTTTGCTTATGGCGTTGATAAATTTCTAAAAAGATCACGTGAGGCAGGAGTTAGCGGCTTTATCGTGCCTGATCTGCCTTGCGAGGAGTGCGAGGAATTTGCTCTAAAATGCAAGGAGCTAAATTTAAGCCTGATACCACTTATCAGCGTCACTTCTGGGGGTAGGGCAGATGGAATTTTGAAATTTGGCTCAGGATTTATCTACGCTCTTGGTGCGATCGGTGTTAGCGGCTCAAAAAGAGCAGGCGAGGAGAGGATAAAAAATTTAGTCCTTGAGCTTAAGCAAAAGAGCGATCTACCAGTGGCTGTGGGCTTTGGTATCAAAAATAAAGAGGACGTTGGTGAGGTCAAAAAGTACGCTGACGGAGCGATAATAGGCACGCAAATAGTCAAGCTTTTTGCGGAGCATAGCGGAAAAGAGCTGATAAAAGAGATAGATAATCTCTTTTAAATTTATAGCTAATTTAGTAAAGCCAAAGTATAATTAACGCGCATTTCAAGTCTTAAGGAAGAGATATGAGAAAAGTTATAGATGAAGCCACAAGCTATCTTTGCAAGGATACTTTGGGGTTAAATTTAGAGGTTGGTAAGAGCCTTGGTAAGGGATTTTACGGGGCTAGCATACCGGTTTATAAGGGCAAAGGCGAGTATCATTTTTATCTATTTTTTAAAAAAGATACTTTGAAAATTTTTATGAGTGCTTTTTTTGGTCAAGAAGATATGGAAGATGCCGATCTGGACGATCTTTGCAAAGAGATAGCCAATCAGATCATCGGCAAGGCTAAAAATCTGCTAAATGAAAAAGAGCCAAATGCTTATAAACTCGGAACGCCTGAGTTTTTGGGCGAGGTTGAGAATTTTGGCATAAAGCTAAAAGAAAAATTTATATATAAGATAAAAAATAGAACATTTCAAATAGGCTACGACATACAATGAACGAAGAAGGTGCGATAGAGACGCTAGAACAGCTAGGACTTTTCAAGAGCTACGACGAGCTTTTGGATATTAGTGTTGATTTTATAGCTGAGCTAGGAACTACCACAGTTAGCATAAATGAGCTTTTAAAATTTGAAGCTGGGTCGGTCATAGACCTCGAAAAACCAGCTGGCGAGAGCGTGGAGCTATATATAAATAATAGAATTTTTGGAAAAGGCGAAGTAATGGTTTATGAGAAAAATTTAGCCATCAGGATAAATGAAATTTTGGACTCAAAGTCAGTTATTCAGTACTTCAAAAAAGAACTTTTATGAAATTTATACTATTTTTTGTGCTTTTTGCTTCGCAGATATTTGCCTCAAACCTGCTAACATACAACGTCTATGAGCGCACCGACAGGGTCGATATCATGCTTAGCTTTGATGCACCTTATGAGGGTAATATCTTTCAAAAGCGCGAAAAAGACACCACTTCTTTGATATTAAATTCCCTAAGCTACGATCAAAGCGCGAGCAAGGATATAAACTCAAAGATCATTCAAGAGCTTGATATAGAACCTAAGCAAAACTCCTTAGTTTTAAATTTGCGATCAAATGACGCCATCATCGTAAATGCGTCAAAGACAACTGACAGCTTCGGACTTCGCATCCGCGTGACACCAAAAAATACAAAAACTCAGGTGCAAAATATGCCTCAAGCAAGCGCAAAGATCGAGGCTGCTAGCATGCCTAAAAAGGACGATGAGCCAGTCATAAACGTCGATGCAAGGTACTTCATCGTGCTAAGCGTGCTCATCGCGCTTCTTATATTTTTGTATGTTTTTAAAAGATATATCACTTCAAAAAGTAGCGATTTTAGCGGCTTTAAAACACCACAAAAACAAACTGGGGGCGATACAAAGTCGATGAACTGGCTGCTAAAAAATCAAAATAGCGGCGTAAATATCATCTATGAAAAGTACCTTGACCGCACAAACAAGCTCATGCTTCTAAGCTACGAAAATAGGCGCTATCTAGTGATCGTTGGTAGCTCAAACGTCATGCTTGATAGCTTTGGCGAGGAGAAGATACAAAACGAGCAGGACTTTGCAGTGTTTTTTGAGGAAAATAAGAAAAAACTCGGCTCATTTTTAGAGGAACGCAAAAATAGCCTAAATAACTACAAAGATAAAATGAGCGGAGAATTTTAGCCCCGCATCGCTACTAAATTTAAAAATTTAGAAGAGCATTTTTGCAAATTTTAAAAGTGGCTTCGCGCCTGCCGTGA
>NZ_CALACG010000132.1 GCF_937890585.1 uncultured Campylobacter sp. | reverse complement strand
CTCAATGGTGTTTGCCCTTGTGAAATTTCCCCTTTCAAACAAGAGCCAGATTATAAACTCGCTTAGCACAACGCCTGTGATAGTCGCAACTAGCAGGGCGCAAAGTAGCAGGTAAAAGCTCTTTTTCGTCCAAACTAGGGCGTTTGCTTCGTCTTTTTGCTTTAAAAGTCTGGTTATCTTTGGAAAGAGTGCCTGAGAGAGCGCTATCGCAAAGATGGCAAGTGGGAGCTGAAAAATTCTATTTGCATAAAAGAGATAGCTTATCGAGCCGCTTACCAAAAAGCTAGCCAGCCAAGTGTCTATAAATGCGCTTATTTGCATAGCACTTGAGCCAAGTAAGCCATGGTAGAAATTTATAAAAAAACCTTTGCTCTGCGCTCTTTTGCCTTTAAAATATCCGCTTAGACCACCCCAAAAAATTTTATTTAAGGCGTTAAATTTCATGGCGATTAGATGAACTAAAACCTGCAAAATACCGCCTGCAACGACGCCAAAGCTAAGATAAAGCGCGACCACACTCTCACTCTTGCCACGAGCCAAAAGTAGTGAAGTGATCATGGCTAAATTTAGCAGCGCAGTAGAAAACGCAGTCGTGGCAAAATGCCCTTTATACTGAAGAAGCGCACCCATGAAAGTGACGATATAAACAAGGGCTAGATAGTAGAAATTTATACGCACAAGCGGCACTGCGTCTGTGATATTTTGCTCGCTTAAGCCGCTTGCGATGATCTTTATAAAGTAGGGCGTAAATAAATTTACAAGAAGCGTCAAAACGCCTATAAAAAGTAGAAATTTGATGAAAATTTCAGCCTGAAAGATCGCTTTTTTCTTGTTATTTGCAAAATTTGGCAAAAATGCCTGCGTAAAAGCTCCCTCGCCAAAGATACGGCGAAATAAATTTGGTATCTTAAATGCTATAAAAAAGAGGTCGCTAAATATGCCAGCACCAAGGATAGAAGCCGTCAAAAGATCTCTTATAAGCCCTAAAATCCTTGAAGTCATGATGCCAACTGAGTTTGAAAAAAAGCCTTTTATAAACATCGCCCACCTAGTAAATTTAAAACGCAATAGTAACAAAAGATGCTTTAAAGCTTACATAACCCAAATTTAATAAAGTTTTAGAGATAATAAGAGCCAAAATTTTATGTGAAATGGATCAAATTTGAGCGAAAACGTGCAAGAAAACGAGAGATTTTTACCGCCAACGCAAATTCAAACTTCAACACCTTATCTATCGCTTAAAGAGTTAAGCAAACAATATAGCGTGCCGGTGGAATTTATAGACTTTAAACTCTCAAATATCTTAACTTACTACAAAAATAAAGACAACGTCGAGCCAGTTTTTGTCCCTGAAGAAAATTTAAGCTTTTTTGATGACAACACATTTTATCTTGACGAGACGCTAGAGATCGAGCAGGTCTATGACGTGGAGTTTTTTGACGTGAGGCTAAATGCCACGCCAAAGCTGCCAAAGATCGACATCGGCGTAAACTCAACCATCACAAAGGTCATCGCAAAGGTTAGAGCTAGCAAAGAGTGCGAATACGAACAACACTACGAAGATAAGCTTTTTGAATACATCGCAAAACAGCTTATGAAGGCTCAAATTTTAATAGGCATAAGGATCGGCAAGCTAAAAGAAGAACTAAAGCAAATCGCCTCAATAATTCACGTAAAGGGCGAGCTTGATAAGGACTACACGCTAAATTTAACCCAAGGCATCAACCCTAAAAAGGCGATCGATGCTAAGATCATCTACTACTACAAAGATAAACTTGATGATATAAAAGAAGAAGATAAGGTTGATTACGCTGATAGGGGCTTTGTCTTTGGCGTGGCAAAAGATGAAGTGATAATGGAGGAGAAAAAGTCACACGAGGGCGCAAATGGACGCGATGTAAGAGGAAAGCTTATAGAGGTGCCAAAGCCAAAAGAAGAGAGTGAAAAAGAGATAAGCATAAGCGAAAATATCGAGCGCGTAGAAAATGACGAGAGCATAAAATACATCGCTAAAAAAGCAGGCTACGTGGTCGAGAAAAACGGCTCTTTTGACATCGAAGAGCGCATAGAGATAAATGAAGCAAATTTTAAAACGACTGGCTCTATCCAAGCAGGCACCGACACAAACGTCACATTAGTAGTTCGTGAGACTGACACGATAAAAGATGCTATCGGCACTGGCATCATCGTTGAGGCTGATGAGATCGAAGTAAAGGGAAATGTCGGCGCAAATGCGATGGTCAAGGCAAACGATGTAAATATCGGCGGTCAAACTCACCAAAAGGCTAAAATTTACGCCAAACATGCCAAAATTTCTATCCACATCGGCAAGGTCGAAGCTGAAAGCGTCGAGATAGATAGGCTTGAAGGCGGCACTGTCATAGCAAAAAGAGTGAAGATAAATAGCGTAGTTGGCGGCTCGATAACAGCTCAAAATATCCAGATAGACACGCTTGGCTCAAACTGCACCATCACAGCCTCGCACCTAATCGACGTTAGATATCTAAAAGGCACTGATAATAAATTTATCATTGACGCTAGTAAGATGCCTGAGAGTGCGGAGGCTACGCAAGATCAGTTAAGCAAGATAGAGAGCACCAAGTCTGAGCTAGCTACGCTTCTAAAAAACATAGAGAGCAAGAAAAACGTCATAAATGAGAACAAAGACTCTATATATACGATAAAAGCTAAGATCGAGGAGCTATCAAAGGCCAAAGTGATACCGCCAGTTACATTTATGAAAAAGCTAAAAGAGTATCAAGGGCTCGTTAATGAGTACAACACCTTGCTTAGAATTTTCAAAGAGAAAAAAGAGCTTTTAGCTGATCTAAAAGATGAGCTTGAGATGATGCAAAATGGCATATTCTCAGCCAAAGTGATAAACAGAGGCAACTGGATCGAGCTAAATGAGATAAGATTTGTCATCGTCGATCCTCCACAAAACGTCACCTACGTCTCAAAACAAAACGAGACCGCTCACGTCATCACGCTAGATAAATTTGATAACGGCGGCGAGGTCGAATACAAGATCAAAAAGTCAAACAAACTTGAAGACTACGCGGATATAAATTTCATGGAACAAAAGGTTAAATGATGATAAAAGCAATCGAAGGCATCGTTACGAAAAAAGAGCCTGCATTTGTGATACTTAAGACAAATAGCGGCGTAAGTTATGGAATTTTCATCTCGCTTTTTTGCTCAGCAAAACTTAGCAAAGGCGAAAAAGTCGAGCTTGCCATAACGCAGATCATAAGAGAGGACGCAAATTTACTCTATGGCTTTTTAGACGCAAACGAGCAAAAAATGTTTGAGATGCTTATCAAGCTAAATGGCATAGGCGCTAGCACAGCGATGGCAGTTTGCTCAAGTCTTAGCTCGCAGGCATTTACAAATGCCATAATAAGCGGCGATGCTGACACTTTTAAAAGCGTGCCAGGTATCGGACCAAAGACAGCTAGGCGCATAATAGCCGAGCTAAGTGACGCAAAACTAATAAGTGACGAGAGCGTGCCAAGCTATCAAAATGAGGCACTTTTGGCACTTGAGGCGCTTGGCTTTAAGCGTGAAAAGATAGTAAAAATTTTGCCTGATTGCAAGAGTGAAAACACGAGCGATCTTATAAAAGAGGCACTTAAAAAACTAGGATAAGGATAAAAAAGATGAATTTAGGCGTGATATTTGGGGCAAAGAGTTTTGAGCATGAGATAAGCATAGTAAGTGCGATAGTTTTAAAAAACGTCCTAAAACAGGAGCTAAAATTTATATTTTGTGATGCAAATAGGGACTTTTACCTGATCGAGCAAAAAGATATGAGGGCAAATTTCTTTAGCTCTGGCAAATACAAAAACTCAAAAAAGCTATCTTTAGCAAAGGGTGGCTTTTACGCGCACTCGCTTTTTGGCGCAAACAAAGTTGAATGTGACGTCATTATAAATTTGATCCACGGCATGGACGGCGAAGATGGTAAGATAGCGGCACTTTTTGACTTTTACGGGGTCAAATATATAGGTCCAAGGCTTGAAGCAAGCGCGCTTAGCTACAACAAAGAGCTTACTAAATTTCTAGCGCAAAAGGCTGGCGTAAAGGCGCTTGACTATGAGATGCTAACTCGTCAAAGTGAGCCAAAATTTCACTATCCTATTATATTAAAGCCAGCAAGGCTAGGAAGCAGCATCGGCGTGAGCGTCGTGCATGATGATAGCGAGCTAGCTTACGCAAAAGATGTGGCGTTTGAATTTGATAAAGATGTCCTAGTTGAACCATTTATAAAAGGCGTCAAAGAGTATAACCTTGCAGGATGCAGGATTGATGGAAAGATTAAATTTTCTATCGTCGAAGAGCCAAAAAAGAAAGAATTTCTTGACTACGAGCAAAAATATCTAAGTTTTTCAAATGAAAACAAGGTAAAAGAGGCGGAAATTTCTGAAGAGCTAAAGCAAAAGCTTAAATTTAACTTTTCTAAAATTTATGATTGTGGATTTGACGGAGCGATCATTAGATGCGACTTTTTCGTGATAGATGACGAGGTCTATCTAAATGAGATCAATCCAAACCCAGGCAGCCTTGCAAACTATCTATTTGATGACTTTGAGAGCACACTAAACGCCCTTGCAAACTCACTTCCAAAAGAGCGTGAGATAAAGATTGATTATAAATTTATAAACTCTATCACTTCGGTAAAAGGCAGCGGCAAGCTCTAGGCTATTTAGCGATATATAAAGTAGTTTGTGATATTTTACGTAAAATTTTACATAAAGAGCGACAATGGTAACTTTTACAAAAGATGAAATTTATACAGCAACCGAGGTGGTTAGAAATTTTAGCTCAGTCCTTTCACGCGTGGGAGCTAGCGAGCTAAAGCGCGCTGTCATCGTTAAAAACAATAAATTTGAAGCAGTCCTTTTAAATATGGAAGAGTATGAGCGCCTTTGCGAGGCGGTAAGCGTGCTTGAGAGCATTTACGCTGCTAAAAAGAGAGAAAACGATGGCGAGTAGGGCAGTAAAATACGGCTCAGACGAGTACGAGATCAGCTACGAAGTAGTAAATCCAAAATGCAAAAAGGTAGTGCTTTTCTTGCACGGCTGGGGCGCAAACAAAGAGATAATGAAAAAGGCTTTTGGGCACTATCTAAGCGAGTTTTGCCACGTCTATATCGATATGCCTGGCTTTGGCAAAAGCTCCATTTTTAAGCCTTTAAAAACAAGTGACTACGCAAAAATCGTTGCAAATTTCTGCGCTGAGCTTGGCATAAAACCAGACATCATCGCAGGACATAGCTTTGGCGGCAAGGTCGCAACACTCCTAAAACCACCATATCTAGTGCTTTTAAGCTCTGCTGGCATAGTCGTCAAAAAGCCATTTATCGTGCGAGCAAAGATAGTGATATTTAAAATTTTAAAGATATTTGGCTTTGGTAAATTTTATAAACTCTTTGCTACAAAAGATGTGAGCGGCATGAGTAGAGTTATGTATGAAACCCTAAAAAACGTCGTTGATGAGGATTTTACAAAGCATTTTGCTGACTTTAGCGGCAGGGCTTTTATATTTTGGGGAGAAAACGACAAGGCAACGCCTGTAACAAGCGGTGAATCGATACATAAACTCATAAAAAATAGCTCATTTTTCCCACTTAGTGGCGATCATTTTTTCTTTTTGCTCCACGCTAAATTTATAAGTGACGAGATAGAAAAAGGGATAAATTTTGAGCCAAATGATGCAAAAAATGTCGTATTAGATGACGATGAGAGCGGGATCGAGGAGATAAGATGAGTATATTTTTAAGCATAAGCACAGTTTTATTTATCTTTGCGCTTGCTTTTTATGTGATCACTTGCTTTCAGTGGTTTTCTTATAAGCCTGAGCGTGTGCTCTTTCACTTTACAAAGCCCGCTTGGCACGTATTTTTCTTCATTGTGCCGTTGGTGCTTTTTTACACGACTGGCAAGTGGTTTTTCATCTACTTTTACTTTGCGCTTTTGCCAGCTCTTTATCTTTGGCATAAAAAGCTTGATAAAAAGCTAGTCTTTACTGCTAGGATCAAGCACTTTTTTGTGATCTTAGCGTGCGCTATCATCATAAACTACGCTTTAAATTTCATCATCCACAAGGCGTTTTTGGCTCCTATGCCACTTTTTGTCTTGGTCGTGAGCCTATTTTTTAGTGAAATTTTAGAAAAGATCAAATTTCAAGGCTTTAAAAACAAGGCGCTTAAAAAACTTGGTGCAAACAAAGAGCTAAAGATCATCCTAATCACCGCAAGCTATGGCAAAACGAGTATCAAAAATTTTCTCTTTGAAATTTTAAAAGATAGCTTTGTCTGCTATAAAACGCCTCGCAGCGTAAATACAATGGCCGGTATCATCAAAGATATCAATGAAAATTTAAGCGAGCAAACGCAAATTTATATCGCTGAAGCAGGCGCTAGACTAAAGGGTGACATCCTAGAGATCACTAAATTTCTAAATCCGCAAATCGTCATCGTAGGCGAGACCGGCGCGCAACACATTGAGTATTTTAAAACGCTTGATAATATCCGTGCAACTAAGCTCGAGGCGCTGCAAAGTGAGCGTTTGCAAAGGGCATTTTTACATAGCTCGACAAAAAAAGAGCCAAGCCAAAATATAGAAATTTATGATGAGAACCTAAAAGATATAAATGCAAATTTAGATGGAATTTCATTTACGCTTGATGGCAAAAACTACGCCTCGCCGCTACTTGGTAAATTTAACGCTACAAATTTAGCCGTTTGCATCAAGGTGGCAAGATACCTAAAAATGAGCGATGAAGCGATAAATGGTGCGCTATCTAAGATGAAAAACGTCGAGCACCGCCTAAGCAAGATCGAGGCTGGTGGCAAGCTAATAATTGACGATAGTTTTAATGGAAATTTATCAGGCATGTGCGCTAGCTACGAGCTAGTAAGCACCTATGCTGGCAGAAAAGTGCTGCTAACGCCTGGTATCGTCGAGAGCGATGCGGAGCAAAATGCAAATTTAGCCAAGGCGATAAATGAAATTTTTGACCTCGTCATCATCACAAGCTCGCTAAATGCCGAAGTCTTGCTAAAACACATCGTTAAGCCAAAGATCATCATCCTAAAGGACAAGAACAAAATGCAAGAAATTTTAGCCCAAAACACACGCGCTGGCGATCTTATACTATTTTCAAATGACGCACCGAGCTTTGTATGAAAAAGATAGTTTTTTTAGCTCTGGCACTAAATTTAGCCTTTTGCTTTGATATAGACGACTTTGATAGGGGCAATGAAGCCCTAAATACCGGAGACTACGTGGGCGCGTATGAGATATTTTTTGAAGGCTGCGAGCAAAAAGATGTGCTTTCTTGCGAGGCTTTGGGCGATATGTTTGTAAATGAAGAGATAAACGAGCAGATGGACGGCGATCTAAAAAGGCATACAAATATCGAGCTTGGCGTCAGATACTATATGAAAAGCTGCGATCTTGGCTACCAAAACGCCTGCGATGACGTGCTAAGCCTAAGGGACGATCTAAACATCACTCTGCCTTCTGGTGTCTACGAAAACGCCAAAGCTAGATATGATGAGCTTTTTGAAGAGTTTAAAGAGCAAGAGGCAAATAAAACTACTGAAATTTTAGAAGAGCAAAAGGCTAAAAAATAGGGCAAATTTAAGCTTTTTGCCCCAGTTTTAGCACTTTTATTCATTTATGGCTTTTAAAATTTTCTCTAAATTTTGACTTCTCACTACTTTGCCGGTGATAAAGAGATCGACAAACCACCAGATGCTTATGACTAAGCCCAAAATGCTAATTATAAAGCTATTTGCGCCGATGATCACTACGGCATTTTGCACATCTTGGTTTGTTGTGGCGGTTCCAATGGCATCGATCGCAGCTCCTGTTATGACGATAATAAAGATAATGTGAGCTATAAAAAGGGCTAGTTTTAGCACTCCAAGCCAAATTTGACCCGTCATAAAGCGGTTTACGCCAAAAGCGCCAAAGATCAAGCTACCCACCCAAAAGACAATGGCTGGCGACTTTAAATTTAAACTAGGCAGCTTTTGCATGAGCTCATCAAGCTTTTTCTCATCGAGCGAGGCTAGCTTATCTTCTAGCATTTTTAGCGTAGCAAAGTCTTTTGGTAGCTTATCTTGCAACATCAAAACTATAGAATTTGCATTCATTTTCTCTCCTTTTTAAAAGGCGGATTATATAAAATTTAGTTTAAATTTAACCCCAAATTTGCTAGATCCTCAGTCACTTTGGTAGCAAGTTTTAGCTTATCGCTTGTAAAATTTAGGCTGGTGTGTTTTAAATCAAGTGTGAAATCTTTTTGCTTTGGTGGCAAAGGCTTATGCGGTTTGTGAATGCTATTTTTCTCTTTTTACGCCAAATTTTGCCCAACTATTTGACTATTTAATAAAGATAGTTCTATTTGTTTGCGTAGTTTATTGCAAATCGCCGCTTATCGTGTTTGCTTTGCTGTAAATTTGATAACAAATTTTATCTCACCCCTAAAGCGTTCTTTCCTTTATCACCCTGGCTGTCTCTATGGCGATCTCAAGCTCTTCGTTGGTTGGGATGATGAGCGTTTTTATCTTAGCGCCTTCTTCATCTATGCACCTCTCGCCTCGCTCGTTTGAGAAATTTAGCTCATGGTTGATGTGGATGCCAAGATGCTTTAGGTCATCACAAATTTTTTGCCTTGTGTTTGGCGCATTTTCGCCGATACCGCCAGTAAATATGAGTGCATCAACACGCCCTAAAATGGCGTAGTATGAGCCGATATACTTTTTCACTCGGTAGCAAAACATATCAAATGCAAGCTTTGCGCGCTCGTCGTTTTGCATCTTAGCTACGACCTCTCTCATGTCGCTTGAGCCACAAATTCCAAAAAGTCCGCTCTTTTTGTTTAAGAAGTTATCGATCTCGTTCCACTTTAAAACGCCGATATTTAGTAGGTAGATGACTACGGCTGGGTCCATATCGCCGCTTCTTGTGCCCATTATGAGGCCTTCAAGCGGGCTAAGACCCATAGATGTGTCAATGCTTTTGCCATTTTGCACCGCGCAGGCCGAGGCGCCGTTGCCTAAGTGAAGCGAGATAGCGTTAAATTTATCAAATTCTATGCCAAGCATTTTGGCTGCTTGCTTGCAGACATATCTGTGCGATGTGCCGTGAAAGCCGTATTTTCTGATGTGATGAGCCTTGCAAACGTCGTAGGGCAGGGCGTAGCGGTAGGCGTACTCTGGCATGCTTTGATGAAACACAGTGTCAAAAACGACCACGTGAGGCACATTTTTGCTCTCTTTCATCGCGTTTTTGATGCCAGCAAGGTGCCCTGGGTTGTGAAGTGGGGCAAGTGGGCTTATCTCCTCGATCTTTTTGATGACGCTCTCATCAACGATCATCGAGCTAAAAAAGCTCTCGCCGCCATGCACTATCCTGTGTCCGATGCCGTCAAGCTCGCTTAGATCGTGCAGTGTATGCGAGGTGGTAAAGAGCTCGTTCATCGCCTCAAGTCCGTCGTGGTGGTCTTTTATGAAGCGTTTTATCTCATAAACTTCGCCATTTGCCTTTAACACCGCCCTTGAGCTAGAGCTGCCGATTTGCTCGACTAGACCGCTTGCTAGGCTCGTTTTTGTCTGCATTTCAAAAAGTTGAAATTTTATCGAGCTGCTACCTGAGTTTAAAACTAAAATTCTCATATCACTCTCCTGCTTGTATCGCGCTTATTAAGATGGTATTTACCACGTCTTCGACGAGGCAGCCGCGGCTTAGGTCATTTACTGGTTTTTTTAGCCCTTGAAGTATCGGACCCACAGCTAGGGCATTTGCGCTTCGCTGAACTGCCTTATAGCAGATGTTTCCGCAGTTTAAATTTGGAAATATAAATACATTTGCCTGCCCAGCCACATCAGAATTTGGCATCTTTTTGCTAGCCACGCTTAGATCAACTGCCGCGTCAAACTGAATTGGTGCAGCTATTTTTAAATTTGCATCAAGCTCGCTTGCTTTTTTGGCAGCCTCTTTTACAAACTCCACGTCAGCCCCGCTACCACTATCAGCTGTTGAGTAGCTTAGCATAGCGATCTTTGGGCTAAGACCAAAGGCACTTGCCGTTTGAGCGCTACTTAGCGTTATGCTAGCTAGCTCATCGCTGCTTGGATTTGGCGTGACGGCGCAGTCGGCAAAGAGTAAAATCTCCTCTTCAAGCGCCATGAAAAATGCCCCGCTTACCACACTTACATTTGGTTTTGTCTTTATGATCTGAAGGGCTGGGCGGATAGTATCAGCCGTGCTCATCGTAGCCCCACTTACTAAAGCGTCTGCCATACCTTCATGTATGAGCATAGTGCCAAAGTAAATTTTATCTTTCGCAAGCGCGTTTGCCTTGGCTTCGTCCACGCCTTTATGCTTTCTTAGCTCATAAATTTTCTTTGCAAACTCTTCGTTCAGCTCGTTTTGCACCGGGTTTAGTACCTTTGCCTTGCTTAAATTTTCGCTCTCAAGCCCTAGCAAAATGATATTTGCCGCCCCTTTTTCTAGCACGATGTGGGCTGCTTTTAAAATTCTCTCATCATCACTTTCAGGCAAAACGACGGTTTTGTTTGCCGCTTTAGCTCTTTTTAGAAGCAAGCTTTGAAATTTAAATGGCGTGATGATCTCGTGCTCATAGCTTAAAATTTCATCAAATTTATCAGTTATTAGAAGCTTTGAGTTTAAATTTAGCGCCCTTAGCTCGATTGCGTTTTCGTCAAAGACTGGAGTGTTTAAATTTCTAGCTAGTTTTAAATTTAGCTCGCTCTTGCCAAAGACGCTAAAGCCCTCACAGCCAATGACTACGACAAAGTCGCTTCTCTCCTTTAGCTCTTCAAATTTATCTATAAATTTTAAAAAAAATTCCTTTTCATTTAAATTTATTAGATTTTTTTTGTCGTTTTCGTCTGGAGTTATCTTAAAAATCTCAACTTTTTTGAATTTTGTAGCTATAATCTCTTTGAGGTTTGCCAAATTTTTGTCTGTAAAAATGTAACAACTTTTCATTTGCGACCTTTTTAGGAACTTAAATTGCTTGATTTTAGCACAAAGATACTTATTCTAAGGCATTTTATGAATTATAAAACGATCTGGCTCGTCTTGTCTGCGGGCATTTTTTACACAGGTTGCACCCCAAGTGCCGACCCACATATAAATATGAAACCACCCGTCTACGTCGAGCAGCTCCCACCAAAAGATACCGGTAGCGGCCAAAGCAACGCAGGCAGCCTCTTTGGAAAGGGCGGCAACCCGCTATTTTCAGATAGAAAGGCGATGAATGTAAATGACATCGTAACCATCGTCATCTCAGAAAACGCAAGTCAAATTTCAAGCGGCAGCAAAAGCACCAACAAAGATAGCACCGTCTCGCTTGGCGGCGGCGTATTTACCGCTGGAGCATCTCCGCTCTCAACGGTAGCTGAAAATCTAAACAAATACGGCGACATCGGCTTTAAAGCAGGCGGTGGCAATAAATTTACAGGTAGCGGCTCAAGTAACAGGAGCGAGAAATTTAGCGCGACCATCTCAGCTAGGATCATCAAAGTCCTAAATAACGGCAACTACTTCATCGAAGGCAGCCGCGAGCTACTTATAAACGGCGAAAAGCAGATCATGCAAGTAAGCGGCGTCATCAGGCCTTACGACATCTCACAAAACAACGAAATCGACTCAAAATACATAGCTGACGCCAAAATTTTGTATAAAACTGAGGGTGAGCTAGACAAATCTACCAAAAAGCCTTGGGGCACAAGACTCATGGAGGCCATCTGGCCATTTTAATACAAATTTAAAAGCCTAAATTTAACCCATTTGGGCTTTTGTAATTTTGTACCTTAAATTTCACTCTTCTTAAAAACACTAAATTATATTTTTTAAAAATTATTAAAAAATATTATCCATAAATTAAATATAAAAATATTTTTTCATAGGAGAATAGTATGAAT
>NZ_CALACG010000131.1 GCF_937890585.1 uncultured Campylobacter sp. | reverse complement strand
TTGACAGCAAAAGCAAAGAGCTTGGTAGTAAAAATGAAGCTTTAGAGAGAGAAAATGAAGCTTTAAAGGCTAAAATTTTAGCTTTACAAAACGAGTTAAAAAGCGCTAAAACTTGCGAGCCACAAGAGCAGGCTAAAGATAAGAAAGAAGCTGTAAATTTGCTGATCTCAAGCTACCAAGACGGTATAAATTTCTTACAATCAACCATCGAAGAAAATTTAAAAATGCTTGAAAATATAAACTATTTAAATGAAAAAACCTTCAAAGAAACAGGCGAGCTAAAGTCTCAAACGGCTGAAATTTTAAGCTCGATCGAGCAAGTGAGCCAGATGAGCGGTGACCTCTCAAACGATGCCTCTTCGCTTGATGGAAGCGTAAATTCTATCGTTGAGATCATAAATCTCATAAAAGACATCTCAGATCAGACAAATTTGCTAGCGCTAAATGCCGCTATCGAGGCAGCCCGCGCAGGCGAACATGGCAGGGGCTTTGCGGTCGTGGCTGATGAGGTTAGAAAACTTGCTGAGCGCACGCAAAAAGCTACACTTGAAGTTGAAGTAAATATAAATGGTCTTAAGCAAAGTGCAAATACAATGATCGAAATGAGCGAGAGTTTCTCTAAAATTTCAGCAAATGCGATGCAAATTTTAGGCGGCTTTGAGGGCAACATCTCAAGCGTAAATGCCAACACGCAAAACATCCTAAATCAAGCCTTAAACGTAACAAATGAGGTCAATGTCAGTAACGGCAAGATAGATCACATCAACATGAAGCTAAATGGCTACCGAGGCGTGCTGCTTGGTGAGATAAATAAAATTCAAGACGTGCATGAGTGTAGATTTGGCTTGTGGTATGATAAAGAGGTAAAAAACACTCTGATAAAAGATACAAAAACTCTCTCAAATATCGCCGCTCACCACGAAAATGTCCATCACGGACTAGACAAGGCTATGGCGATTTTTGCTGATAAAGATAAGGCAAATTTAGCTGGCGTTGAGATACTAAAAGACGTTGAGCACTCAAGTAAAACTGGCTTTGAAGAGCTACTTAAGGCGATAAAGTCCGCTAGAAAATAAATTTAGTATTTAGTGAAATTTAGACTCAGTTTTGAGTCTAAATTTGGATTAAAATGTGCTTTGTGGGTCGGCTACGCCTTCACTCCAGCCAAGTTTTGCGCCAGCAAGTAGGTGAAAGTGTAGGTGCATGACCTCTTGACCGCCGTTTTCACCGCAGTTTGTTATGAGGCGGTATCCACTCTTATCAACGCCCATTAATGTAGCGACCTCTTGGATAAATTTAGTCATCTCGCCCATCAAAACTGGATCCATCTCTTGGAAGTTTTTGTAGTGTTTTTTAGGGATGATGAGGATGTGAATCGGCGCTTTTGGATTTATGTCATTAAAAGCTAGAAATTTCTCGCTCTCAAGCACTTTGTTGCAAGGAATTTCACCAGCAACTATCTTTTCAAATATGGTCATTTTAGCTCCTTTGAAAGTTTGAGAAATTATATCAAAGTGTGCTTAAATTTCGTGCTTTTTATCTTGATTTTAACTCTTTTTCTATAAAATCGATGCAAAAATTCATAAAGGTAAAAAATTGCAAGATTTCATTAACAAAATCAAAAATGAAATTTCAACTCTTGATGATCTGGAGAAGGTCAGGGTAGAAATTTTTGGCAAAAAGGGCATCTTGGCGCAAGGCTTTGCAAAGCTAAAAGAGCTTGGCGAGGATGAGAAAAAGGAATTTGCAGCAAATTTAAACAAGCAAAGAGATGAGCTAAGCGCGCTTATAGAAGCCAAAAAGGCCGAGCTTGGCGAGCAAGAGATCGATAGCAAGATGAAAAAAGAGGCTGCTGATATCACGCTCTTTAACGAGCCTGTTGCTAGCGGGGCGTTGCACCCTGTAATGGCCACGATGGATAAGATAATTGAATATTTTTTAGCTCTAAATTTCTCACTTGAGACTGGGCCGCTTATAGAAGATGATTTTCACAACTTTGAGGCACTAAATTTACCAAAATACCACCCAGCAAGGGATATGCAAGATACATTTTACCTAGATGATTTTAGGCTTTTAAGGACACATACGAGCCCAGTTCAGGTGCGAACTATGTTAAATCAAAAGCCACCTATCCGCATGATAGCGCCTGGCACTGTCTTTAGACGTGATATGGACCTAACGCATACACCGATGTTTCACCAGGTTGAGGGCCTTGTGGTCGAGGATGCAGACAAAGTTAGCTTTGCAAATTTAAAATCAATGCTTGAGGGCTTTTTAAAGCATATGTTTGGCGATGTTGAAGTGCGTTTTCGTCCTAGCTTCTTTCCATTTACGGAGCCTAGCGCTGAGGTTGATATTAGTTGTATATTCTGCCACGGCAAGGGCTGCAGAGTGTGCAAGCAGACTACTTGGCTTGAGGTGCTTGGATGCGGCGTCGTTGATCCAAATGTATTTAAGGCAGTTGGCTATAAAAATGTAAGCGGATATGCCTTTGGCCTTGGCGTTGAGAGATTTGCGATGTTGCTTCATAGAGTGCCTGATCTAAGGTCACTTTTTGAGGGAGATTTAAGATTGTTGGAGCAGTTTAAATGATAATTTCAAAGCATTGGTTAAACGAGTGGATCGACCTTAGCGAGGTTAGCGGCGAGACACTTTCAAAGACATTAAACTCTATCGGCTTAGAAGTTGATAGCTATAAAGAGATAAATTTACCAAAAAGCGTTGTGGTGGGCTATGTAAAAAGCCGAGAAAAGCACCCAGATGCCGATAAACTAAGCGTTTGTCAGGTTGATGTTGGTAGCGAGACGCTTCAGATCGTTTGTGGTGCCAAAAACGTCGAGGCTGGTCAGTTTGTGCCAGTTGCGCTCATTGGCACGACGATGCCAAATGGTCTTGAGATCAAAAAGGCAAAACTAAGAGGCATCGAGTCATGCGGCATGATCTGCTCTTCAACTGAGCTAGGACTACCTAAGACAAATGACGGCATCTTGCCACTTGATGAGAGTATAGGCAAGCTAAAACTTGGCACAAGTCTTGGCGAATTTGAAGTGTTTAAAGATGTGATCATAGAGGTTGATGTTACTGCAAACAGGGGCGACTGCCAAAATTTACACGGCATCGCAAGAGAAATTTGCACCGCACTTGATCTAAATATGAAAGATAGCCATGAAAATGAAGATAGCGAAAATTTACTAGGCATCGGCAGGATCGCGTCTGTGCGAACCGAAGATAAGGTAAATGGCTCGTTTTTGTATAAAGCATTTGAGCTAAAAAATGCATTAAGTGAAAATTTATTAACTCGCTTGAGGCTAGCTCTAATTGAGTGCCAAAAGACAAATTTAGTAGAAAGACTGCTTGAATACGCGACATTTTGCACGGGCGTCTTGTTTAGAGCTTATGATCACGCTAAGCTTGTGGGCGAGGGCGAAAAAGCAGTTTTTGACATCAAAAATGGCGAAAATGGCGAGTGTGTGGTCTTTTGCGAGGATAAAAATTTAGGTGTTGCTGGAATTTACCAAAGCGATGAGGCTAGGGTCGATGAGGACTCAAAGGTGATCTTGGTAGAGGCTAGCTACGTAAAACCAGATGTTGTCTCAAAAGCCATTTTTGAAAATAAAAATTTACCAAAAGGCGATCAGGTTTATCGCTCAAGCCGTGGTAGCGAGCCAAATTTAGCTTACGGGGCGGACTATCTTTTTAAAAGGCTAGCTGGCTTTAAAGATAGCTTAAGTCTTTTTGCAGGCTCACAGCAATCACTTCTAAACACCGAGCCTATCACGCTAAGCATCTCACTTGGCGAGCTTAAAAATATGATCGGACAAGAGGTTGCAAGAAACGATGTCGTTAAAATTTTAAAGAAACTTGGCTTTGAGATCGCGGTAAATGTCGAGCAAGAGAGCTTTAATGTAAAAGTGCCGCTATTTCGCCACGACATCGTAAATTCGCATGATATCTGCGAGGAGATCGTAAGGATAATAGGTATCGACAATATCGCCTCAACGCCGTTAAATTTCTCTGAGAAAGATAGGCTAAATAAGACATATTTTGACTACAAAAATGCTTTAAATTTAAGGCGCCGTGCAGCCGATAATGGCTTTTTTGAAAGCGTGCACTACGTATTTGACAGCCTTGATGAGCTTAGTGAGCTAAATTTCAAACCTTGCAAGATCAAGATACTAAATCCTATAAACAACGAACTAAACACGCTTAGACCAGCACTTGTTAATCACCTTCTAAGCTCAAGCGAGAAAAATATCAAAAACTCAAAGCGCTCAGTTAGACTTTTTGAGTTTGGCGAAGTTTTTGACGAAAATGCAAACCAAGGCTTAAATTTAGGCTTTGTCGTATCAGGTCTTTTAAAAGAGCCAACACTGATAAACGGCGCAAAGGGCGAGGAGGCAAATTTCTACGCATTTGCAGCGATGGTGCAAAATGTAATAGGTAAATTTGAGCTAAAACCTTGCCAAGAGATCTCATATCTTAGTCCATACGAGCAGGCACACATCTATCAAAATGGCGAAAAGATCGGCTATATCGGCAGAGTTGATGCGAGAGTAGAGGCAAAAAGAGATCTGCCTAAAACTTATGTTTGTGAGATTGATTTTGCAAAGCTTAAATTTGAGCCGGTCTTAGCAGTGCCATACTCTAAATTTCAAAGCACGACAAGAGATCTTAGCCTCATCGTGCCTGAAAATTTCGAGGCTGGACGAATTTATGAGTGTATAAGAGGGCTAAATTTAAAAGAGCTAAAAGAGTTCTTGCCGGTTGATATCTATAAAGACGCAAAGCTAAACGGCGCGATCAGCCTTAGCCTTAAATTTATATTCCAAGATATGGAAAAAACGCTTGAAGATGACGATATAAACGCGCTTATGGATAAAATTTTAAGCGAGCTAAAAGAGAAGCTAAATATCGGAATAAGATGAGAATTTATCCATTAGAAAAAAGTCTAAATTTAACTATCGACGACATCGCGGCTGATAAGTCTATCTCGCATAGATGTGCGATCTTTTCGCTGTTAAGTGACAAACCATCTCGCGTTAGAAACTATCTAAGAGCAGGCGACACGCTAAATACCTTAAAGATCGTTCAGCTCTTAGGTGCAAATGTCAAAGATAACGGAGTTGAGATAATAATCACTCCACCACAAAAGATAAAAGAGCCAAATGAAATTTTAGAGTGTGGCAACTCGGGCACGGCGATGAGGCTTTTTATGGGGTTACTAGCCGCGCAGGATGGCTTTTTCGTGCTAAGTGGCGATAAATATTTAAATTCTCGCCCGATGGCAAGGATAGCAAAGCCTCTAAATGAGATGGGGGCAAAGATAGATGGTGCAAATAACGCAAACAACGCTCCACTTTGTATAAGAGGGACGAAATTTGAAAGGTTTAGTTTTGAGAGCAAGATCGCCTCAGCTCAGGTAAAAAGTGCACTTTTGCTAGCAGCACTTTACTCAAATGGTTGTAAATTTAGCGAGCTAGAGCTAAGCAGAGACCACACCGAGCGTATGCTTGCTGGTATGGGAGCTGATATAAAGCGTGACGGCTTAGAGATCACTCTGGAGCCTATGAAAGCCCCACTTGCACCACTTGATATAGATGTGCCAAATGATCCAAGTTCGGCATTTTTCTTTGCGGTTGCGGCTTTAATTATCCCAAATTCGCATATTATTTTAAAAAATATCTTGCTAAATAAAACTCGCATCGAAGCTTACAGGGTTTTAGAAAAAATGGGAGCTGAGATAAAATTTCACAAAACCTCAAGCAAATATGAAGATATCGGCGATATTGAGGTTAGATACTCGCCAAATTTAAAAGGTGTAGAGGTTAGCGAAAATATCTCGTGGCTCATTGATGAAGCCCCAGCTTTAGCCATCGCATTTGCCTGCGCTAAGGGTCAAAGCAAGCTAACAAACGCAAAAGAGCTTCGCGTAAAAGAGAGCGACAGGATAGCTGTGACGATAAATGCGCTAAAGCAGTGCGGTGTCGATGCTAGCGAGCTCGAAGATGGCTTTATCATAAATGGCTCTGAGGCTAAATTTGCCAAGATAGATAGCCACGGAGATCATAGGATCGCCATGAGCTTTGCCATACTTGGGCTAAAATGTGGCATGCAGATAGAAAAGAGCGAATTTATCGCCACTTCGTTTCCAAATTTTGCTGAAATTTTAAAGAAAATGGGAGCTAAGGTTGAAGATTGAGCTTGCTAGTAGTTATGGTTTTTGCTTTGGTGTAAAAAGGGCGATAAAGATAGCTGAAAACGCCGGAGATGCCGCAACTATCGGTCCGCTCATCCACAACAATGAAGAGATAAACAGGCTTGAGAAAAATTACAATGTAAAGACGCTTGAGGGCATAGACGAGCTAAAAGATGAGAAAAAGGCGATCATTCGCACTCATGGCATCACTAAAAACGACCTTGCAGAGCTAAAAAAAACTGATATAAAAGTGATCGACGCAACTTGTCCGTTTGTGACAAAGCCACAACAAATTTGCGAAAAAATGAGCGAAGAGGGCTATGATGTGGTGATCTTTGGCGACATGCATCACCCAGAAGTAAAAGGAGTGAAGTCATATGCCAAGGGTAATGTCTATGTTGTGCTTGAAGAGAGCGAGCTAGAGGGCGTTAAATTTAAGCAAAAGGTCGCGCTTGTTAGCCAAACTACTAGAAAAGTTGAGAAATTTATGCAGATCGCAAACTACCTTATGCTTCATGTAAAAGAGCTGCGCGTTTTTAACACGATCTGCAACGCGACATTTGAAAACCAAGAGGCTGCTAAAAATTTAGCAAAAAGAGCTGACGTGATGATAATAATCGGCGGAAAAAACAGCTCAAACACAAAACAACTCTACCTAATATCTAAAAATTTCTGCGAAGATAGCTACCTAATAGAAAGCGAAGAAGAGCTTGAGAGATCATGGTTTGATGGCAAAAATTTGTGTGGCATAAGTGCGGGTGCTAGCACACCTGACTGGATCATACAAAAAGTCGTCGATAGAATCAAAAAAGTATAAAATTTATCCTAGCTAAAGCCACAATTAACTATAATAAGCCAATTTGCCTCTACTGGCATAATAAAATTTAAAGGATCAAGATGGCTGTGAACAAAAGTGTTCAATTAGGAAAAGCAAAAGACGAAGATATCGAAGATATCGATTTTGCTGCGATGTTAGAGGAGTCTTTTAAAAAGACTGAAGAAGATAGTGACGCAAAGATCGTCAGTATCAATGGCGATGAGGTTTTAATCGACGTTGGCAAGAAGTCAGAAGGCATTTTAAATGTTTCTGAGATCACTGACGCAAACGGCAACCTGACGCATAAAGTTGGCGATACGATCAAAGTTGTAATAACTGGATCAAGAAATGGAAGACCTATAGTGTCGCACAAAAAAGCACTTAGAAAAGAGAAAGTTAAAGCTTTCATCGAAGCTTACGATCCTGAAAATTCTGGCGAAATCGACGTAAAAGTAGTTGGAAAAAATAAAGGTGGTTTTATCACTCAAGACGCAAATGGCGTAGAATTTTTCTTACCAAGAACGCACAGTGGATTTAAAAACGCTGAGGGCGTAGTCGGAAAATCATATAAAGTAAGAGTTATAAAAGTTGATAAAGAAGAGAATAGCATCGTTGTCTCAAGAAAGAAAATTTTAGATGACGACCGCAAAAAACGCAAAGAAGCTCTATCAAACATAGTAGAAAACGATAGCGTTATAGAGGGCACAGTTAAGAAAATCACAACTTATGGTATGTTTGTTGATGTTGGCGGCGTAGATGGTCTTGTTCACTATAGCGAGATAAGCTATAAAGGCCCAGTAAATCCTAGCTCTTTATATAAAGAAGGCGATAAGGTTTTAGTTAAAGTTATCAGCTATGACAACGAAAAACGCCACCTATCTCTATCTATCAAGGCAGCTACTCCAGATCCTTGGGAAGAGATCATAAGCGACGGACTAGAAGTTGGCGACACCATCAAGGTAACAGTTAGTAATATCGAGCCTTATGGTGCATTTGTCGATCTTGGAAATGATATTGAAGGATTTTTACACATATCTGAAATTTCATGGGACAAAAATATCAAAAATCCAAAAGATCACATCAGCGAAGGCCAAGAGATCGATGTTGAGGTTATCGAAATAGACGCAAAAGGACACCGCTTAAGAGTGAGCCTTAAAAATTTACTTCCAAAGCCATTTGATGAATTTAAAGCTAAATTTAAAGAGGGCGACGTAGTAAAAGGCGTTGTAACAACTATCACAAATTTTGGTGCTTTTGTTAGAGTAGGCTGCGTTGAGGGCTTGCTGCACAATGAAGATGCATCTTGGGATAGAAATGATAAGTGCAAAGATATGTTCAAAGCTGGCGACGAGCTAGAAGTAAAGATCATCAAAATCGACAGCGCTGAGCAAAAAATTTCTCTAAGCCTAAAAGATCTAAAACAAAGCCCAGTTCAAGCATTTGCTAATAAATTTAGTGTAGGCGACATCGTAAAAGGAATGATCCGTGACATTAAAGAGTTTGGCGTATTTGTTGAGCTTGGCGATAACGTCGATGCGCTAATCCGCAAAGAAGATCTAGGTAGTGTAGATGCTAGCACGTTAAAGATCGGTGATGAGATCGAAGCTGCTATTGCATTTATCGATGAGAAGAAAAATAGAATTCGCCTAAGCATACGCCGTTTAGCAAAACAAAAAGAGCGTGAAGTGTTAAATGAGATCAACGACAACGATGACAAAGTAACACTTGGCGACATTATAAAAGAACAATTACGCTAGTATAAATGGGCAGACGCACACTTTTATTAGTAGTTGTTCTGCTCTTTGTGATATTAGGTTTGGTTGGAATTTATCTTGTTAAATTTGCAAGCGTAAATTTCAGCCAGATCCCAGAAAACAATATAACAAACGAGCAAAATATAACCAAAAACACAGCCGGCAGTGAAAACTGGATCAACGAGTTGGCAACTATTAAGAAAAAAGATTACGTATTGCCTGTAAACGAAATTTTTATAGAATACAACCGACCTAAGATAGAAAAGCCAAAGATCACAGCATATGAACTTATGATAGATAAAAACGACATCTACTCTATGTTTTGTTTGATGCAGACTTTGCGAAGTAGCGAGGTTGATTTCACTGTTGTAAAGGACGGCGCCAAAAGCCAGATCTTTTTAAATACCCAAGACTCAAAGTTGCTTCAAAATATCATACTGCAGCTAAGAGTTTACGACATCCACTCAAGTGTAAGAGAGGTAAAATTATGAAAACTATCATTGTTTGCGACGCGATACACCCAGTAGGTTTTGAGCTTTTAAAAAAAGAGCAAGATATAAATATAATAGACGCAGTTAATACCCCAAAAGACGAGCTTTTAAAAATTTTAGGTGAGGCCGATGTGGCTATCACTAGAAGCTCGACTGAGGTGAATGAGGCGTTTTTAGAAGCTGGTAAAAAACTAAAAGCTATCGTTAGAGCTGGTGTTGGCGTGGATAACGTTGATATTGATGGCTGTTCAAGAAGAGGCATCATCGCTATGAACGTCCCAACCGCAAATACTATCGCAGCAGTTGAGCTAACTATGGCTCACATGCTAGCAGCTGCAAGATCACTTGAATACGCTCACAACGATCTAAAGCTAGATAGAATTTGGAAGCGTGAGAAGTGGTACGGAGTTGAGCTGTTTAAGAAAAAACTAGGCGTGATCGGCTTTGGCAACATCGGCTCAAGAGTAGCAGCTCGCGCAAAAGCTTTTGGCATGGATATCATCGCATACGATCCATATATTGATCCATCTAAGGTCATCGATATGGGCGGCACTTATACTAAAAATTTTGACGACATCTTGGCATGTGACTTCATCACGATCCACACTCCAAAGACCAAAGAGACAACCGATATGATCGGCGCTAAAGAGATAGCGAAGATGAAAGATGGCGTAAGACTTATAAACTGCGCTAGGGGCGGCCTTTATAACGAAGAGGCACTTTATGAGGGGTTAAAAAGCGGCAAGGTAGCCTTTGCTGGCATCGATGTTTTTACAAAAGAGCCAGCAACAAGTCATCCACTTCTTGATCTAGACAATGTAAGCGTCACTCCACACCTTGGTGCAAACACTCTTGAGTCGCAACGAAACATCGCCGTTGAGGCAGTCGAGCAGGCTATATCAGCAGCACGCGGTATAAGCTATCCAAACGCTCTAAATTTACCGATCAAAACAGAAGACTTGCCGCCATTTGTTGAGCCTTATATCGAGCTTACAAGCAAGATGGCTTTCTTGGCAGCTCAGATCAACAAAAGCGCCATCAAGGCTATCCGCATAGAAACTCACGGGCAGATTAGCGAATATGCAAATTCACTGCTAACATTTGCCATAGTTGGTGCTTTAAAAGAGAGTCTTGGCGACGCGATAAACTACGTAAATGCTAAATTTTTATGCGATGAAAAAGGCATAACTACCGAAACTAGCACAGGTGGAGACAGCATCTTTAAAAACAAGATCACAGTTCGTCTGACGACTGAAAACGGCATCGTAAGCGTTGGCGGTACGGTGTTTGGTGAAAATCAACAACGCATCGTAACCGTAAATGGCTTCAAGACTGACTTCAAGCCAAAAGGCAAGATGATCATCTTTAAAAACCACGACGTACCAGGCGTTATCGCTCAGATCAGTAAAATTTTGGCCGATGAAAAGATAAACATAGCAGACTTCCGACTTGGCAGAGATGAGCACGGCATGGCGCTTGCGGTCATCTTGGTCGATGAACACATAAAAACAGAAACGCTAGAGAGATTAAACGCACTTGAAGCTTGTGTTTGGGCTCAATACGCAGTTATATAACAAATTACGAAAGGATAAAAAATGGCTTCATATTCAATGGGCGATCTAAAAAAGGGACTAAAGATCGAGATCGATGGCGTTCCTTATAAAATCGTAGAATATCAACATGTTAAACCGGGCAAGGGTGCAGCTTTTGTTCGTGCAAAGATCAAATCTTTTGTCGATGGAAAGGTTCTTGAAAAGACTTTTCACGCAGGTGACAAGTGCGAGCAGCCGCATCTTGAAGAAAAAGAGATGCAGTATCTCTATGATGATGGTGAGTTTTGCCAGTTTATGGACACGACTACTTACGAGCAAGTTGCGATCAGCGATGAGGACGTGGGTGATGTTAAAAAATGGATGATCGATGGCATGATGGTTGAAATTTTATTTCACAACGGCAATGCGATCGGTGTTGAAGTACCGCAAGTAGTCGAGCTAAAGATAGTTGAGACTCCACCAAATTTCAAGGGCGATACACAAGGCGGCAAAAAGCCAGCTACTCTTGAGAGTGGCGCGGTAGTTCAGATACCATTTCACGTACTAGAAGGCGAGGTCATCCGCGTTGATACAGTTCGTGGCGAGTACATCGAGCGCGCAAATAAATAACCATACATCTGGCACGTTAAATTTATGAAAGAGAAATTTGACGAGCTCATTGCTCTGCTAAAGCCGCTGTTTAAGGATAATGGCTTTAGCAAGAGCGCTTTAAATTTTTACAAAAATACCCCAAATTTTATCTGCGTTGTAAATTTTCAAAAAAGTAGTGGCAATAGCTCAGAGCGCACGAGATTTTATATAAATTGCGGCATTTACGCCCCTTTTTTAGAGGCTACTCTTGGCAAAGAAGCGCTTAGCAAGCCAAAAGAGTATGAGTGCCATTACAGAGCCAGAATACATGAAATCACTCGCACATCTGCTGCATACTACGAGCTAGAGCCAGATAGTGACGTGGCTAAAATTTATGAAAATGTAGCAAACGAGCTAAATTTAATCTTTAAATTTTTCGAGCAAAGTAGCCAGGAGGAAAATTTAATAGAGCTAATGCTCGAACAAAACGGCCTTGCAGCGATAAATCAGCTCTACGAATATCTTTTAATAAAAGATAAAAGTAAAATTTTGATCTCTCATGCCAAGATGCTTTATGCAAAGCACGGTAGCGAAGTAAGATGGAGTAAATTTC
>NZ_CALACG010000130.1 GCF_937890585.1 uncultured Campylobacter sp. | reverse complement strand
TTGTTATAGAATATGCCGAAAATTTTAAAAGGATTTAAGATGAAAAGACTTTTTTCTAGCTTGTCTAACAAGATAGCCTTTTTGCTGACAGCTTGGATGCTAATAGGCATAGGCATATTTTTTAGCATAAACTACTCAAATTCCAAGTCGGAAAAAATTCAGTCGTACAACAGTGTGCGCAAAACAGGGCTTAAATCGACGATGTACTTTGTCGATGAGTTTTTAAAGTCAAGACTTCACATGGTGCAAAACTTTGCAAAAGAGCTAGAGGATAAAAAGCTCTACGCTAGCAAAGAAAGCATCAAAGATGCTTTAAAAGGTGCGCTTATCATTTCGCCATTTGATGCGCTATTTATTGGCTATGCAGATAGCGGAAACGTCATAAAAACCGACCTTGCAAAAAACAATGAGCCATTTTTGATACCAAATTTTGACGGTCGCACGAGGGCTTGGTTTAAGGATGCGCTTAGTAGTGGCAAGGCTGGATTTTCCGAGCCATATATCGATGTTTCGTCTAAAAATTTAACCATTACCGCTTATGCCCCAGTTTTTGATGAAAGCAATAAAATGGTTGCGGTTCTTGGTGCAAATATCTTTTTAAATAGCCTTAGCAAGGAGCTTTTAGAGATAAAAACGACTAAGACTTCAAACATCATGATCGCCGATGACAACGGCAGAGTGATAGTACATCCTGATACAAATTTGATCACAAATCAAGATGAAAACTACAACAAGATCATCAAAGAAAATATGCAAAAAAGTATAGAGGGCGACAAGGTTTCGCTATTTTTCTATGGTGGTATGAGAAACGTCATCTACTGCCAAAACCAAAAGCTAACAGGCTGGAACGTCTGTATAGTGGCTGACGCTGATGAGTTTGTGGCTGAAATAAAAAGCGCTTCAAATAAGCAAATTTTGATGTTTAGTACATTTTTGATCTCAGTCATCATCGCTATCATCGTGGTCGTTAGATACTTCTTAAGGCCGGTTTTAACTATACAAAATGGGCTAGTCGAAGTCTTTAAATTTATAAACAACAAAACTTCAAATGTTGAACCCATCAAGCTAAAAACCAGCGACGAGCTAGGCGTTATGGCTAGCATTATCAACGAAAATATAGAAAGCACAAAAGAGAATTTAAATAGCGAGCGCGAATTTCTAGCTAAAACGCAAGAATTTGTTACAAAGATAAAAGGCGGCGACTTTAGAGCAACGCTTGATGCGACGACAAATAGCCAAGCACTGCTTAAACTAAAAGAGGCATTTGGCGAGCTACGTGACGCACTAAAGACAAATATCGCTTCAAATGAGCATGACATCTTAAAAGCGCTAGAAATTTACTTTAAAAATGACTTCACCGCTAGGATAAACGACGAGGGCGTCATCGCAAAAGGTATCGACGCGCTTGGCGATAAGATCGCGCAGATGTTAAAAAACAACGAAGAGATCGCAAAACTGCTAGAAGACCGTGCAAAAGCGCTAAAAGGCTACATGCAAGAGCTTACCACTAAGGCAAACAAGAGTGCGACTTCGCTCTCTGAGGGTGCGGCTGCGGTTGAGCAAATGAGTGCGTCTATGAGGCAGGTAAATGCAAGATCAGATGATGTCAAAAGGCAGTCTGAGGAGATAAAAAATATCATCACCATCATCCACGACATCGCCGATCAGACAAATTTACTAGCTCTTAACGCTGCAATAGAAGCAGCACGTGCGGGTGAGCATGGCAGGGGCTTTGCGGTGGTGGCTGATGAGGTTAGAAATTTAGCCGAGCGCACGCAAAAAAGCCTTGGTGAGATCGAGGCAAATGCAAATATCCTAACTCAAAACATCGACGACATGAGTGCGGCGATAAATGAGCAAACCATAGCGATCGCTCAGATAAACACGCTAGTTGCTGACATCGACAACCTAACAAAAGAAAATCTTGAAGTGGCAAATCAAACAAACAAAGCCACAAACGAGGTCGATGAGATAGCTGATCAGATCGTAAAAGAGGTCGCTAAAAACAAATTTTAGTGATTTTGGTCCTAGCAAACCAGCTAGGGCCTTTTGTTAAAACATTTTTGCAACATTTCTGATATAATCCCCGCATGAAATACGCACATTTAGTTCAAATAGCAGATTATCTATCGAAATTTAAAAAAATAAGCCAAGCAAAACGCCTTGGCGATATGGCTATTATGCTTGAATTTAGCGGTGAAAAGATCATCTTTGATCTAAATAAGTCAAACTCAGCGATTTATAAAGATGACGAGCTAAAAGAGGCGAAAATTTATCAAGCGCCCTTTGATAACGTCCTAAAAAAGCGTTTTAACGCCTCGCATATAAAAAGCGTCGAGTGCCTAAAAGACAATAGAATTTTAAAATTTACTTGCACACAAAGTGGCTCATATAAAAGCGAAAATTTCATCCTCTATCTTGAATTTACAGGCCGCTTTACAAACGCCGTGATAACTGATGAAAATAACGTTATCATCGAGGCTCTAAGACATATCGACAATAGCTACCGCAAGATAGAAACTGGCGAGGTTTTAAAAGAGCTGCCAGCTATCGCCATCAAAGAAAAGCCGTGCGAGCCGATAACTGACTTTGAGGCATTTTTTAAAAGTGAAGCAGCCAGGATAAACGAGTCTAGGATAGCTAGCTTAAAAGAGGCAAAGCTTACT
>NZ_CALACG010000129.1 GCF_937890585.1 uncultured Campylobacter sp. | reverse complement strand
CATCTTATGATAATTCTTTCAGGCTGCTTTTTGATATTTATATACATATATGCAAAAGAATATTTTTATATTTTTTTATTGATAACGCCAATATTATTTTTTGTTTTTGCCATTAGAAGCATAAGTTTTATTTTATTTTATATGCCAACTTGTACCAAATTCTTCTCTGATTTCATTGATATGTTTGTTTATAGAGGCTTTAAATTTGATGTTCTTATATATCCATTTTTTATTGATTTTAATAATATTTTTGTATGACAAAGCAAATAAAAATTTAACTCAAAAAAGATAGATAGGGCGAAAGCTCGCCCCGTTTTTAAAATGCAGGTATAACCTCGCCTTTGTAGCGAGTGATGATGAAATTTTTAGTATCAGGGCTAAGCACCGCATCAACTAAAGCTTTGATCTTAGGATTATTCTCATTGCCAGCTCTTGTGACGATGATGTTTGCATAAGGGCTGTTGGCGTCTTCAAGTAAAAGTGCGTCTTTTGCCACGCTCATGCCAAGATCAAGGACGAAATTTGTACTAATAGCAGCGATATCCACATCATCAAGCGTTCTTGGGATCTGAGCACCTTCTAACTCGACAAATTGTAAATTCTTAGGATTTTTAGTTATGTCATTTACAGTTGCAACTTTTACGTTTTTATCGATCTCTATAAGACCAGCTTTTTCTAAAATTCTAAGCGCTCTGTTGCCATTTGACGGATCGTAAGCGATCGCCACTTTTGAGCCATCTTTTAGATCTTTTATGTTTTTTATCTTTTTAGAGTAAAAGCCAAGTGGCTCGACATGCACGCTCGCAACACTTACAAGATGCAGGCCTCTAGCCTTGTTTTGCTCCTCAAGATATGGCAAATGTTGAAAGAAATTTGCGTCTAAGCTGCCATCTTCTGTGGCGACATTTGGTATCGAATAGTCTGAAATTTCAGATATAACAAGGTCATAGCCCTTATCTTTTAGCTTTGGTTTTACAAATTCTAAAATTTCAGCGTGTGGCACAGGTGAGACGCCAACAGTGATAGTGTGGTCTTTGTCGGCTGCATGAAGGCTTAGAGCAACTAAAGATGCGGTTAAAAGTTTGATAAATTTCATTGTTTTTCCTTTTTTGATTTGATTTGAAGCGACGCTAAAAAGGTAAAAGCTTTTACGTCGCTTTTTATAAATTTAATTAAAACGCTGGGATGATAGCGCCGTTATACTTTGTCTCGATAAATTTCTTAACTTCTGGTGAGTTGATAGCTTTATCAAGCGCTTTTATCTTAGGGCTGTTCTCGTTGCCAGCTTTAACAACTACGTAATTTACGTATGGGCTATCTTTACCCTCGATCACAAGCGCGTCTTTTGTTGGATTTAAATTTGCATTTAGCGCGTAGTTTGTGTTGATAACTGCGATAGTAACGTCATCAAGCGTTCTTGGCACTTGAGCAGCCTCGATCTCTTCAAATTTAAGCTTTTTAGGGTTATCAACTATATCAAGCGGAGTTTTTAGCGGGTTGTCATTTAGCTTGATAAGTCCAGCGCTAGCTACGATGTCAAGTGCGCGGCTCTCGTTTGTTGGGTCATTTGGGATAGAGACCACTGCGCCATCTTTTAGATCTTTTATGTCTTTGATCTTTTTAGAGTAAACGCCCATTGGCTCGAGGTGCACGCCAACTGTTTTTACAAGGTGAGTGCCTTTGTTTTTGTTAAATTCTTCAAGATATGGGATGTGTTGAAAGAAGTTTGCGTCAAGGTCGCCGTCCTCTGTCGCAAGGTTTGGCGTGGTATAGTCGTTAAATTCTTTGATCTCAAGTGTGTAGCCATCTTTTGCCAAAATAGGCTTTACAACCTCTAAAATTTCAGCATGTGGGATAGGTGTAGCACCGACGATTATTGTTTTTGACTTGTCAGCAGCATTTGCGCTAACGCTAAGGCCTAGGGCAACTAAAGAGGTAAGAAGTAGTTTTTTCATTTGTTATCCTTTTTTAAAATTTGCCAAGCACCAAAAAGGATAAATTTAAGCTAGAAGGTTAAATTTCTTTTTAAGCGCTTAAG
>NZ_CALACG010000128.1 GCF_937890585.1 uncultured Campylobacter sp. | reverse complement strand
TGAATTAAGAGTATTAAATTCATTTATTGATAAAACAAGTATAAACATACAATATTTAAATGATGAAAATACGATCAGCTTTGGTCAAGATACAGCTACAATGTTTTTTCAAAAAAACAAATATTTTACCGGTGATAAGATTAAAATTTTTATACCCATAAATTTTAACTTGAATAGCAATATAGCAAATTATATTATTACTTCAATGCGATGTGGATTTTCAAATTTTACATGGGGTAGCAGCTCTTATAATGTAGAAATTTTAAAAAATGTAAAAATTATTTTACCAACAAACGACAGCGGCGAAATCAACTACGAATTTATGGAAAATTTCATAAAAGCTATCGAAAAACTAGTCATAAAAGACGTCGTACTTTGGGCTGATAAAAAGATAGAAGCAACTAAAAAAGTTATCAATAAAGCCTAGATTAGTGATGATGCCCAAAGTGTCCGTGCTCATCTTTGTCCTTTAGCTCGCAGATGAGATCGTCTTTGTGCCCAAGGCTCTCGCTCTCAAACTGAAGCGTGACATGTCCGATGCCTGCGTGAGAAAGCTCGTGCTCGATGCGCTTTATCATCTTTGAAATTTCAGCCACACTTAGCGCGTCATCCACCACCACATGGGCTATGAGCGCATTTGTGCCAGCATTTATCGCCCATATATGCAGGTCATGCACGATTTTAACGCCATCTACGCCCTTTATAACGCCTAAGATTTCATCAGTATCAAGCTTAAGCGGCACGGCTTCGATTAGGATATTAAAGCTATCTTTTAGCAAGCTAGCACCGCTTTTTATGATGAGTAGCGATACAAAGATACTTGCGATGCTATCGGCCTGCGTGAAGTCAAATTTCATCACAAGAAGCGCCGCGACGATGGCACCAACTGAGCCAAGCGTGTCACCAAGCACATGCAGATAAGCACCTTTCATGTTTAAATTTTCTTTTGTATCAGCACTTTTGTGCATGTAAATAGCCACGACTAAATTTACCACAAGCCCCAAAATACTAACAAAAAGCATCGTCTCAGCTTTGATCTCTGGCTCGTTAAAAAGCCTAATGATCGCTTCAACTATGACAAAGATAGCAAGCGCGATAAGAGCGATGGCGTTTATGAAAGCAGCGACGATCTCGACCCTTTTGTAGCCAAAGGTCTTTTGTAAATTTGCCCTTTTTTCTGCGATCTTAAAAGCAACCAGCGACAAAAAGAGAGCCGCGGCGTCTGAGAGCATGTGAAATGCGTCGCTAATAAGCGCAAGCGAGTTTGAAACGAAGCCAAAAACAGCCTCAACTATCATAAACGTGAAAATTAGAAAAAACGAATTTCTAAGAACGCTCTTGTTGTGCATCATTGTCCTTCTTTTGGGCGTCGATCCTCTTGCCGATATCTTTTAAATTTGAAAACTCCTCGATGAGCTTTGGCGAGTCGTCAAGACTGATGACAAAATTCCATATATAGGTCATCACGGAGTAGATGTGGCCGGCGTTTGTCTGCTGCGAGCTTAACACTATTATCGCCACCAAAAAGAGCAGCGCCGCACTAACGCCGATGATAAAATAGCTCATCGCCTCCCTGTTTGAGATCGCTATACGAAATTTAGAAACG
>NZ_CALACG010000127.1 GCF_937890585.1 uncultured Campylobacter sp. | reverse complement strand
AAAGATAAGATACTTTTAGACCTGCCGCGCTTAGCTTAGCTAGCTTTAACTGACCCCTATCTTCTGCAACTTCGCCATCTTTACTTGTAAGTGTAGCTTTTGCCTCAGTCGTGCCGCCTGGTGACATAGGTACGTTTTTAACCTTAATAGTATTGTTTTCAGCCTCAGCAATTACACCATTTTCGTCTGTTGCAAATATTCTACCGCTAGCATCTTTACTGATAACATAAGTTTTTTCTATCTTATTTCCGGTTACTGTATCAGTTGCAACTACTGCTACCTTATCTCCATCAATAACATTGTAAGGGATCTTAACACTCATTGTTGTTTGTTTTAGGGCCAAATCTGAAACGGCCTCATTTCTGCTTAGACCGCCATCTCTACTAGCGTTATCTTCGTCAAAAGATACTTTTACTTCGTTGCCTTTTATAGCTTCTAGCTCAGCCTCTGCTGCTTTTGAACCGCTGTTAGCAGATGTAAATTCTACCTTAGCTGGGTTGCCAACACTTATTGGGATATTAGGAATTTTTAGTACGTTTCCTGGTTGTAGAGTCACGCTATTTCCACTTGCATCTTCTATAGTTAAAACGCTACCAGTTTTAGTTGAGACTTTATATGTAGTTGGTGTGCCATTTACTGTTATTACAAAATTTTCACCAGCGTTTAGGCTGCTTGGTAGAGTTACAGTTGCTGAAGTTACATTGATATTGCCGTCAGAATTTGCCTCATCTCTACTTAGCTTGCCGTTTCTGTCTTTATCCTCATCGATTAGCACTCTTAGCGCAGTACCAGCTCCGCCGCCTTGTGCGTCAAGTAAGATGTCACTTACTGTGCCAACTTTATCAACACCAGTTTTGTCTGAAACTGTCGCTTTTATAGTTGTAGTATGATCTTCTGTAAGATTTAGTGGATACTCAACAGCTTTATTACCAACAACAGTTAGTCCAGGTACCGTGATAACACCATTTGCATTTTTGTGGATAGTAAATTCAACATCAGGTTTGCCATCTACACTTATTTTTAGTATGTCGCCGTCAACAACGTTGCTTGGTAGTTTGATAGTGGCTTTTGTAGAATTTATATCGCCGTCGATTGCTGCTTCGTCAGAATTTAAAATTCCATCAAAATTTCCATCTTCTGCAAATGTGATACTCATATCATCGTGAAGTGCTTCAAGTGTAGCCTCGTTTACTACCTCATTGTTTGCAAAGCCCTTACTATCTGTAAATGTAGCTTTTGCGTCTGCTTGCTTATCTTCTTTGATCTCTACACCTGGGATTGTCACTTTATTGCTAGCATCAGCGACGATAGTTTCGCCATTAGCACCTGTTAGAGTTATGGTTGCAATATTGGTGTTAGGATCTATATCTTTCGTGATAGTAAATTCTTTAGTTGTAGTCACGCCATCACTTGTAACCTCTAGTGTCATCTTATCGCCAGTTACAACATTGTTTGGCACTTTTATAACAAGTGAAGTTTGGCGTAGCTCGCCATCTTTTGAGCTCTCATCTCTTGTGATAGATGTATTTAAGTCTACGTCTTCACCAAAGTAAATTCCAGCATCATCTATGCCAGCTACTGTTACGCTATTTTCACCGCTAGCACTTTGGATGCCGTCTGTATCGATGATAGT
>NZ_CALACG010000126.1 GCF_937890585.1 uncultured Campylobacter sp. | reverse complement strand
ATACCGCAGTGCCGGAAATTTTGGCTCTGATTCTTCTTTTTCTCTTGATTCTAAGAGTGAGTTTTCTTTTTAATACATTTGCTGTCATTATCTATCCCTTACTTCTTAGATGTCTTACCGGCTTTGCGGATGATGCGCTCTTCTACGTATTTAACGCCTTTGCCCTTATACGGTTCAGGCGGTCTGTACGCTCTGACTTGCGCCGCGATCTGGCCAACAACTTGCTTATCGTCGCCTTTGATAGTTATGATGTTTTTCTCTACGCTGATTTCAACGCCTTTTGGCACTTCGTGATTTATCGGGTGAGAAAATCCTAAAGTAAGCTCAAGCACTTGGCCTTTAGCAGCGGCTTTGTAACCAACGCCGTTGATCTCAAGCTGGCGAGTAAAGCCTTTTGTAATGCCGATGACGATATTGTTTGCAAGCGCTCTATAAGTGCCCCAGTAGGCTCTATCTTGTCTCTCGTCGCTCTTTGGAGAAAATACTATGTGAGCATCCTCGACTTTAACGTCTACGTGCCCTTTTGTGTCAAGCTCTTTTAAATGAGCGCCTTTTTTAAATTTAAGGACGTTGCCTTCTACGCTGACCTCTACTCCGCTTGGAATAGCTATCGGCTGTTTTCCTATACGTGACATTTTTTTCCTTTTTACTTGTCTAGGGTATGTCTACTTTTACGAATGGATACCGCAATACCATAAAAATAGAAATGAATCGAAGCGATAAAAACCGCTTCAAACACTTTAATTTTCTTGTCAAATTTGACTTATTTTTCAGAGTTATTTTCCAAAATTTAGCGCCAAATTTGACCTTGGAGTCCGCTGCCTGCGCGATCTCGACAAATTTATACACGCGCTCCACGCTCGCGGCCCACTCCATGATCTGCTTATAGTAGTCCATAAACCACGCAAAGCCGTCCTGCACGCTATAAAACGCCGAGCGTGCCCGCATCATATCGCCAAAGCTCATCGCCCGCGCGAAATAAAGCGGCAAACAAGCGAAAATCGGGATTAGATTCGTGATTTTTAAGTAGCTAGCCGAAAAGCACTCGAGGCGAAACTCGGTGTTCATG
>NZ_CALACG010000125.1 GCF_937890585.1 uncultured Campylobacter sp. | reverse complement strand
AACGCCAGGCTATAAGAAATGAAGTTGATTATGAGATAGGCAAAAAGATATTTGAAAGGTTTTTGAATGTTTAACAAAGTAGTAATAGTTGGCAATTTAACAAGAGATATTGAGCTTAGATACACTCCAAGCGGTGCAGCGATTGGTAAAAGTGCGATCGCCGTCACTCATAAATTTACTATCAACGGAGAGAAAAAAGAGGATACTTGTTTTATCGATATTAGCTTTTTTGACAAAGGTGCAGAGATTGCCAACCAATATCTAAGAAAAGGATCGAAGCTTTTGATCGAAGGACGGCTCCAATTTGAGCAATGGACGGATCAAAACGGGCAAAATCGCTCAAAGCACACTATAAGCGTTGAAAGTATGGAGATGCTAGGTAGCAAAGACGGCGAACCACAAAAGAGCAATACATATCAAGTTAGTAGCACATCACAACAGAGCCAAGACGCGCAGCGTAAAAGCGAGCCACAATATAATGACGTGCCAGATATAGATGTCAATTGTGTTGATTATGATAGCCAAGAAATACCATTTTAAGAGGTGCAGAATGAACGAGATAATTACAATCAGCCAAACGATGATAAATAACACTGAAGTAAATTCGGTAAATGCTAGGGACTTACACGAAGTTTTAGAAAGTGATACTAAATTTTCAGACTGGATCAAAAGGCGACTTGATGAGACGGATGCTATCTTAAACGCCGACTATATCATCGTTTCTCAAAAAAGAGAAACGATCACAGAGTACGGCAAAAAGGCAAGCTTAATAACCGAGTATATCCTCACAACCGATATTGCGAAAGAGATAGCGATGATGGAGCGAAACGAAAAAGGCAAACAAGTAAGGCGTTATTTTATTGAAGTTGAGAAAGCATATAAAAGAGATAAGGTCGCCGTTAGCCAGCTCGACTATATGCAAATCCAACTAAACTACCTAAAAGAGCAGGATAGAAAGATCCACGAGCTAGAAAATAGGACGGATGAAATTCACAAAGAGCAGCTAAAAGCAAAGCACAATATCAACCGAATTTTAAACAACGATAACTATATGACACTTATCGCCTATATGAATTTGTATGG
>NZ_CALACG010000124.1 GCF_937890585.1 uncultured Campylobacter sp. | reverse complement strand
ATCTTGTAAATTCGTCAAAAAAGGCTCAAAGCGAGATCAGCAGGAAAGTTTTTGGTGAGTATAACGAGAAAAAATGGTTTAAAATTCTAACCATCGCCTCGATCATCCAAAAAGAAGCCGCTAACGACGCTGAGATGCCACTAGTGGCCTCAGTCATCTACAACCGCCTAGATAAAGGCATGAGGCTACAGATGGATGGCACGCTAAATTATGGCATCTACTCGCACGATGTGATCACAGCTGAGCGCATAAGAAGCGATATGAGCGAGTTTAACACCTATCTAAATGACGGCATCCCGCCAAGCCCAGTCTGCTCGGTCTCAATAAGTGCGATAAAAGCGGCGATAAACCCTGCAAAGAGCGATTATTTATACTTTGTGCTTGATAAAAAGGCGAAAAAGCACATTTTTTCAAAAACCTTAAGCGAGCACAACCAAAATATCGGAAAATAGGGCTAATATTAATAAAAAAAGTGATAAATTTCAAAAATCAAAAGGGCTAAAATGAGTGATATTATCTGGACCAAAACCGACGAAGCACCGCTATTTGCAAGCTACTCTCTCTTTCCTATCATTAAGAGCTTTTTATCCCGCGCTGGCATTAGCATAACAAGGGCTGATATCAGCTTGGCAGGGCGAATTTTATCTCTTTTTAGCAAAGAGCTTGGGCTAAACAAGGCCGATGAGCTAGAGCTTTTGGGTGAGCTAACCGCGCACAAAGAGGCAAATATCATAAAACTGCCAAACATCTCTGCCACGCTCGTTCAGCTAAAAGCGGCGATTTCTGAGCTAAGAAGCAAGGGGATAAATGTGCCATTTTATCCAGACGAGATCGTCACAGACTACGACGAAGAGGTCGCTAAAAAATACCAAAAAGTGCTAGGAAGCGCGGTAAATCCAGTGCTTAGACAAGGAAACTCAGACAGAAGAGTCTTGCCACCGGTTAAAGAATTTGCCAAAAAGCACCCACATAGCAACGGCAGCTGGGACAAGGCAAATAAAACTAAAATTTGCTACATGCAAAAGGGCGATTTTTATGAAAATGAGCACTCGATCATCGCTAGTAAGGATGAGAAATTTTATATAAATTTTATTAGCAGTGACGGCAAAAAGGAGCTTTTAAAAGAGCTTGCCATACAAAGTGGCGAGGTCGTAGATGCTGCATATCTAAGCGTAAATGAGCTAGATAAATTTTATGAAAGCTGCTTTGAGACGGCACTAAAAGAGAATTTGACCCTTAGCCTCCATCTAAAATGCACGATGATGAAGGTTAGCGATCCAGTCATCTTCGCTCACGCGATAAAGAGCTACTTTAAAGAGGTTTTTGAGCTATTTGGTGATGAGTTTAAAGCTAGTGGCGTTGAGGCAAAAAACGGCTTAAAAGATATGTTTTATAAAATTTCAACTCTTAAAAATAAAGATGAAATTTTGAGTAAAAAAGCAAAAATTTGGGCACTAAATGAAAATGCTAGCAACTTTGACGTGCCAAATGACGTCATCATCGACGCCTCCGTGCCTGCGCTCATTAGAAACTCTGGCAAGGTAAAAGATAGAAGCGGCGAGCTAAATTTCTCACTTTGCATGATCCCAGATAGGACCTACGCTAGGGTTTATGAGGCCTGCGTGGCGGACTTTAAGGAGCATGGCGCGCTTGATGTGAGTAAGATCGGCAGCGTGGCAAACGTGGGACTAATGGCTAAAAAAGCCGAGGAGTATGGCAGCCACGATAAGACTTTCGTTGCAAAAGAGGACGGAGAATTTGTAGTTTTTGATGAAGCGGGAGAGAGTGTCTTTGCATTTAGCGTTAAAAGTGGCGACATTTTTAGGATGACGCAGGCAAAGGATGATGCTATAAATGCGTGGTTTGAGCTTGCTTTAAAAAGAGGCGAAATTTCAAAAGATGAGCTTATATTTTGGCTAGATAGCAGCCGTGCTCACGATAGAAATTTGATAGCTAAATTTGAGAAATTTAAAGAGAAATTTACTAACGCTGGCGTGAAATTTGAGATTTTAAACTACGAGCAAGCAACGCTAAGATCACTTGAAATGATAAGAGCTGGCAAAGACGTCATAGGCGTAACCGGCAACGTTTTAAGAGACTATCTAACCGATCTTTTCCCGATATTTGAGCTGGGTGGCAGCTCAAAAATGCTCTCAGTCGTGCCGCTACTTGCTGGTGGAGCGATGTTTGAGACGGGCGCTGGCGGAACGGCTCCGACGCTTGTAAAAGAGCTAAAAGAGAAAAATCATCTGCTTTGGGATAGTCTGGGCGAGTTTTTAGCGCTTAGTGCTTCGCTTGAATATTTGGCGTTTTTTAAGCAAAAAAAAGAGGCGAAAGAGCTAAGCGAGGCGCTAAATAGAGCGGTTGCTAGCTATTTGGACGAAAATAAAACTCCAAATGCTACTCTTGATACTAGAGAGTCGCACTTTTATCTAGCGCTTTTTTGGGCGAGAGAGATGGCAAAAAGTGGCGGGATTTTGAGCGCAATATTTGCAAATTTAGCAGACGAGCTAGAAAAAAATGAAGGTGAAATTTTAAAGCAGATCAGAGAAAATGATGGTGCAAGCGCGGAATTTGGCGGATACTACCTGCCAGACGAAGCAAAGGCAAATGAGGTCATGCGACCAAGTGAAATTTTAAATAAAATAATAGGATAAGAGATGAAAATAAGTGTAGTTGGAGCTGGAAACGTCGGTGCTAGCATAGCTTATGCGCTTTGCATGAGAGAGCTTTGCAATGAGATCGCGCTTGTAGATATATTTGGCGACGTGGCGCGTGCAAAAGCGATCGACCTAGCGCAGTCAAGCTGCGTCTTTAACGCAAAAACAAGCGTTTGTGGTGGCGATGATTTTGTGCTAATTGAAGGCAGTGACATCGTCATAGTCACAGCTGGAAGCCCAAGAAAAGAGGGTCAAACAAGAGAAGATCTGCTACTTAAAAACGCCGTTGTCGTAAAGCAAACTGCGCAAAAGATAGCTGAATTTGCCAAAAACGCAGTGATAATCGTAGTCACCAATCCACTTGACGTGATGGTCTGGACGGCTCATAAATTTAGCGGTTTTAGCAAAAACAAAGTGATCGGCATGGCTGGTGAGCTAGATAGCGCAAGGTGCAGATATGAGCTAGCGCTTTTAAAAGATAAGGACGCCAGCAAGCTAAGAGCAAAGATCGTTGGCACTCACAATGACGAGATGATCGTATCAGCCAGCAATATCAGTGAAAATTTAAATGAAAATGAGCTTGCAATCCTTAAAAAAGAGACAAGCACTGGCGGAGCAAAGATCGTTAAACTGCTTGGCACTTCGGCTTACTACGCGCCAGCGGCTGCAGCTGTGAAAATGTGCGAGATGATCGTTGGTAAGAGCGATGAGATAATAAGCGCTAGCGTGCTACTTGATGATGAGCTAAGCTGCGGCAGGCTAGTAAGGCTCGGACGTGATGGCTTAAAAGAAATTTTAGAGCTAAATTTAGACGAAGACGAGCAAGAGCAACTAAGCAAAAGCGAAGCTGAGATCAGAAAAAACATTAAATTTTTAAAAGAAAATTTGGACTAGGAATATAGATGATAGAAAAAGAAAATGTCCCCGTTTGGGTCGATGGGAGCAGGTGTAAAGCCTGTGATATCTGCGTGAGCTACTGCCCAGCAGGCGTGCTAGGTATGAGGCTCGAGCCAAATGCCGTGCTTGGTAAGATGATAGAGGTCGTCCACCCAGACTCCTGTATAGGCTGCCGTGACTGCGAGCTTCACTGTCCTGATTTTGCCATTTATGTGGCAGAAAAGGGCTTTAAATTTGCAAAGCTAACTCCTGAGAGCAAAGAGCGAGCTGCGGCTGTAAAGGCAAATAAATTTGCCAAGCTTGGAGAGAGCGCATGAGAGAGGTAGTATCAACTGGAAATGCCCTAGTAGCAAGGGCTGCGGTCGAGTGTGGCTGTAACTTCTTTGGCGGATATCCTATCACCCCAAGCAGCGAGATCGCCCACGAGCTAAGCGTGCTTTTGCCAAAACATGGCGGCACATTTATACAAATGGAAGATGAGATAGCTGGGATTTCAGTAGCTCTTGGTGCAAGTGCGAGCGGTGCTAAAGCGATGACTGCTAGCTCTGGACCTGGAATTTCGCTAAAGGCTGAGCAAATAGGCCTTGGCTTTATCGCTGAGATACCGCTTGTCATCGTAAATGTCATGCGCGGTGGCCCTTCAACTGGCCTACCAACCCGCGTCGCACAAGGCGATATCTTGCAGGCCAAAAACCCAACTCACGGCGATGTAAATATGATAGTTTTGGCCCCTAGCAGCCTAGAGGAGTGCTATACGCAGACGGTTCGCGCCTTTAATCTTGCAGCTAGGTTTATGACGCCAGTTATGCTATTGCTTGATGAGACGATAGGACACATGCAAGCAAGGGTTAGTTTGCCAGAAATCAGCGAGCTTGAAATTTATAAAAGGAAAGAGTTTAGCGGCGAGCCAAAAGAGTATAAACCATACGAGGCAGCAGCTGATGAGCCAGCCACGCTAAATCCTTTCTTTAAAGGCTATCACTACCATATAACAGGGCTTCATCACGGCGCAACTGGCTTTCCAACAGAAGATGGCAAGATCGTTGAATACTCGATGAATAGGCTATTTAATAAGATAAATTTACACACTGATGAGTGCGAGAAATTTGAAGAGTTTATGCTAAATGACGCAGAAATTTGTATCATCGCTTTTGGTAGTGTGGCTCTCTCAGCCAAGCAAGCGATATTAAATTTACGTGAAAAAGGGCTAAAAGTAGGGCTGTTTAAGCCACTCACACTTTTTCCAGCTCCAGCTAAAAAGCTAAAAGAGATATCAGATAAATTTAAGAAAATTTTGGTCTGCGAGCTAAATTTAGGCCAATATAGTGGCGAAATTTCAAAGATCATCTTAAGAGATGACTTTGCAAAACTGCTAAAAGCAAACGGCAGACCGATAAGCCCAAGCGAGATCGAGGCGAAGATAGGAGAAATTTATGGCTTTTAATTACGATAAATATTTACGAACAGATAAAATGCCTACTCTTTGGTGCTGGGGCTGCGGCGACGGCGTCATACTAAAGGCGCTCATCCGCGCTATCGACACGATGGGCTGGGACATGAACGACGTTTGCGTGGTCTCAGGCATAGGCTGCTCTGGCCGCTTTAGCGGATATCTAGACTGCAACACTATCCACACGACGCACGGCAGAGCCATAGCCTACGCCACTGGCGTAAAGATGGCAAACCCAGACAAGCATGTCATCGTAGTAACTGGCGATGGCGACGGACTGGCGATCGGAGGCAACCACACGATACACGGATGCCGCCGAAATATAGGGCTAAATCACATCTTAATAAACAACTTCATCTACGCACTAACAAACTCGCAAACCAGCCCAACGACGCCAAAGGGCATGTGGACGGTCACGGCACAGTATGGCAACATCGATCCTAGCTTTGACGCCTGTAAGCTCGCAACCGCCGCAGGCGCTAGCTTTGTCGCACGTGGAAGCGTCATCGAGCCTGAGAAGCTCACAAAGCTCTTTGTAGAGGGCTTTAGCCACGATGGATACAGCTTTTTTGATGTATTTTCAAACTGCCACATAAATTTAGGTCGCAAGAACAAAATGGGCGAGGCGGTTAAAAATTTAGAGTGGATAAAGGGCCGCACGACGAGCAAGGTCAAATTTGACATGCTAAGTGACGAAGAGAAAAAGGGCATTTTCCCACTTGGTGTGCTGCATAAAGATGAAGAAAAGATCGAATACACCAAGGCTTACGACAAGGTAAGAAAGGCTGCTATGAGCAATGAAGCGATAAATTTTGAGGAGCTAGCATGAAGTCACAACTAAGATTTGTCGGCGTTGGCGGACAGGGCGTCATACTAGCAGGCGAGATCCTCTCAGCTGCCAAGATAAAAGCAGGCGGATACGGCGTCAAGGCTTCTACCTACACATCTCAGGTGCGTGGCGGCCCAACGAAGGTCGATATCATCCTTGATGAGAAAGAAATTTTATACCCTTATGCAAACGAGGGCGAGATAGACTTTATGCTTGCCACTGCGCAGATAAGCTACAACGCCTTTAAAAGCGGCGTGAAAGAGGGCGGTGCGATCGTTGTCGAGCCAAATTTGGTAAAAGTAAGT
>NZ_CALACG010000123.1 GCF_937890585.1 uncultured Campylobacter sp. | reverse complement strand
TCTATTTGCTTGGTTTGGTATTACGAAAATTTAAAAATGCGTAAAATTTCTTACTAGGAGGATAGCTATGAAAAAGCTAGTTTTACTAATCTGCATTCTAGTTGCTTCGCTCTATGCAAAGCCAAACGTCGTCATCTTAGCCACAGGTGGTACGATCGCAGGGAGCGCTAGTGGTACGACAAACGCCCAATATGACGCTGCCCAACTTGGCATCGATATCCTCATCAAAGCCGTGCCAGAGATAGCAAATTTAGCAAATGTAAAAGGCGAGCAAGTCGCCAACATCAGCTCAAACAACATGACTGATGAAATTTGGCTAAAACTCGCAAAACGCGTAAATGAGCTACTTGCCAGCAAAGACGTGGACGGCATCGTCATAACTCACGGCACCGACACCCTTGAAGAGACCGCATACTTTTTAAATTTAGTCGTCAAGTCAGAAAAGCCCGTCGTTTTGGTAGGTGCTATGAGAAGTGCCACATCTATGAGCGCTGATGGTCCGCTAAATTTATATAACGCAGTAAGCGTGGCAGCCAGCAAAGAGAGCTTTGGAAACGGCGTTTTAGTCGTGCTAAATGACGAGATCAACGCCGCTAGAGAGGTTACAAAAACAAACACCTCATCAGTTGATACATTTAAGTCAAGAAACACCGGCGCCATCGGCAGAGTCTATTATGGCAAGGTCGTTTACAGCACAAAAAGCCTCAAAAAACACACCGCAAGCAGCGTCTTTGATGTAAGCAAGCTAGAGGCCTTACCAAGGGTTGATATCATCTACTCACACGCAAATGACTACGGCGATATCGCAAAACACCTGATAGATGTCGGCTCAAAGGGCATCATCCACGCAGGCACAGGTAACGGCAGTATCCACAACAACGTATTTACCGTGCTTCAAGAGGCAAACGCCAAAGGCATAAAGATAGTAAGAAGCGCGATCGTCGGCAGCGGCTACGTGGATAGCAGTAAAAAGATGGATGATAATGGAAATTTCATCACAGCAAGCGATCTAAACCCGCAAAAGGCTAGAATTTTACTCATGCTAGCCCTCACAAAGACGAGCGACACAAAAGAAATTCAAAAATTCTTTGACGAATACTAAATTTACTTGGCTGCCACGTGCGGCCAAGCTTTAAAATTTTTGATACTTTAGATGTGATAAAATCCTCTCAAATTTTAAAAAAAGGATCAAATTTGAGAAGCGACATAATCAAAAAAGGCTACACAAGAGCCCCACACCGCTCACTTTTACGTGCGACTGGGCTAAAAGACGAGGACTTTAATAAGCCATTTATCGGCGTTGCAAACAGCTTTATAGAGATCATACCAGGGCATTTTTTCTTAAACAAATACGCACAAATTTTAAAAGATGAAATTCGCAAAAATGGCTGTGTGCCGTTTGAGTTTAACTGCATCGGCGTGGATGATGGCATCGCGATGGGGCACGGGGGCATGCTATATAGCTTGCCTAGCCGCGAGATCATCGCAAATTCTATTGAGACCGTGATGAACGCGCACGCACTTGACGCACTTGTTTGTATGCCAAACTGCGACAAGATCGTCCCTGGCATGGTTATGGGCGCTTTAAGGGTCAATGTCCCAACCATTTTCGTAAGCGGCGGCCCTATGAGAAAAGGTCACACAAAAGATGGCAGGCCGATCGACCTTGCGACTGCGTTTGAGGCGGTTGGTAAATTTGAGACCAAAGAGATAGACGAGGCTGAGCTAAGAGATATCGAGTGCAACGCATGTCCAAGTGGTGGAAGCTGTAGCGGTATGTTTACGGCAAATTCCATGAACACACTTTGCGAAGCGATGGGTATAGCACTCCCTGGCAACGGCACCATCCTAGCGCTAACTCCAGAGCGTGAGGAGCTCATCAGGCAGGCTGCTCGTAGAATTTGCCAGATCGCCCTTGATGAGAAATTTAAGATAAGAAACATACTAAATGAAAAGGCGATCCGCAACGCGCTTGTCGTTGATATGGCGATGGGCGGCAGCAGCAACACCGTCCTTCACATGCTAGCCATCTCAAGAGAAGCTGGCGTAAATTTAGACATCAAAGAGCTAAACAAGATCAGTCAAAACATCGCTCACATCGCTAAGATCAGCCCAAGCTTGCCAAACGTGCATATGGAGGATGTCGGCAGAGCTGGCGGTATGAATGCAGTGATAAAAGAAATTTCACGCAGAGACCATGGCATGCTAAATTTGGACAACCTAACAGTTAGCGGTGAGACTTTGGGCGAGCGCGTACGTGCCAGCGACATCAAAGACGAAAGCGTCATTCACAAGGTGGAAAATGCCTATTCTCAGGTCGGCGGACTTGCCATTTTGTTTGGAAATTTAGCCGAGCAAGGCTGTGTCATCAAGACAGCTGGCATCGTTGGCGAGCGTAAATTTAGCGGTAAAGCGGTCTGCTTTAACTCACAAGATGAAGCGATTGCCGGCATCTCAAGCGGCAAAGTCGATAAAGGTGACGTCGTCGTCATCCGCTACGAAGGCCCACGCGGAGGCCCTGGCATGCAAGAGATGCTAAGCCCTACTTCGCTCATCATGGGAAGAGGACTTGGCGCAGACGTAGCGCTCATCACAGATGGTCGCTTTAGCGGGGCGACAAGGGGTCTAAGCATCGGTCACGTAAGCCCAGAAGCAGCCGAGGGCGGCATGATAGGCTTGCTACAAGATGGCGACATCATCGATATAGACGTCGATAAATACGAGATAAACGTTCGTCTAAGCGAAGCTGAGATCGCAAAGAGAAGAGCTGAATTTAAGCCAGTCGATAAAGCGCTAACCTCTCGCTGGCTAAGGCAGTATCAAAAGCTAGTCACAAACGCAAGCAATGGAGCGATATTAGAGGCGTAGTTTAAAAACTATCAAATTTAAGCCTAAATTTTAGGCTTAAATTTACTTCGCTCCGTGCCAAAGTAGGCGGTTTTTGCCTAGCTTTGTGTCGATACTCTCTTTTATAATGGAGCAGATATACTCTTTTGAAAGCCCTATGGCCTCCTCCAAGCTCTTGCCCTTTGCAAGGTAGCAAGCAAGCGCCGTTGAGAAAGTGCAACCAGTGCCGCTCATCACAAGCGGGCTAGCAAGCGGAGTTTTGAAATTTTGCAGTGAGCCATCTTTCCTATAAAGCGTATCTATGCTGCTATCCTCACTTACATGCTTTTTCACGATGATATCGCAAGGCAGATCTTTAAAATTCCCTCCAAAAAGGACGTTTGCCTCGTCTAAATTTGGTGTGGCGACGGTGGCAAGCCTCATTAGCTCTTTTAGCTTCTCTACTGCACTATCTTTTATGAGCTTGTGGCCGCTCTTTGAGACGCAGACTGGATCAAGCACGATCTTGCACTTTTGAGTGAGCAAAAACTCATGCACCACGTCCATTATCTCCTCGCTAAAGAGCATACCGATCTTTATGGCATCAAAGCTAAATTCCTCAGCAAGCGTGCTAAGCTCGTCTTTAACAAAGCTAGACTCTAAGCAAACTACGCTTTTTATCGCGTCTGTAGTCTCAGCAACTAGCGAAGTGACCGCCGTTGCGCTATAACAATTTAGCCTAGCGCATGTCTTTATATCAGCCTGAAGCCCTGCTGTGCCGCTATTGCAAGAGCCTGCGATGATTAAAATTTTCTTCATCGTTTTCCTTTTGTAAATTTTGGCTTATTATAAGGGATATTAGTTAATTTTTGGGATAAGAAATTTGAGCCAAGAGGCTCAAATTTATGAAAGTTTGTTTAGATCGTTATCGATCTCGATATATATCGTAGTTGCGTCAAAATTTGCACTATCAAAGCTTTGGCTTGCTGGCTCGCTGCTGCCTATTTTTAGCTCATTTTCGGCTAAAAGATCATTTTGGCTTACACTTTTATTTTCTAAATTTGAGCTATCAGCCAAGCTAGCGCTCTCGTCACTATCTTTTTGCTCTGCTTTGGCTGCTGCAAACATATCATCGACCTTTTCATTCATGCGGTCAAGGATCGCTGCATAGTCCTCGCCAAGAAGCGCTCTAAATAGCCCATCAGTATCTATGCTCTCGCTTATCTTCTCGTCGCTCACCACGCCGTGATCCAGCCAAAGCGTGTCGTATCCACTTAGTGATATATCTTTTCCGTCGTTTGCTGTGATCGTGATAGTTGCGCTTTCACTCTCGCCCTTTATAGTCTCACCGATATATACTTCATCATTTACGTTTAAAACTCTTACTTTGTCGTGTTTGTCTATCGCTATGACATCAGATGAGACACTCTTTACAATGCCGGCTATCGCTGCCATTTTTATTCCTTATTTTTATTTTTGTTGCATTTTAGTATTTTTTATCAAATTTGTATATTGTACTATGGTACTAAAAATGGCGATTTGAGTAAATTTTGTGAAGAAATTTCAAATAAATTTGGGCCAATAGGCCCAAATTTTATACAAGTTGTTTGTTTATATCGTTATCGACATCTATATATATAGTTGTCGGAGTAGCTGAGCTTGTTTGACCCTCATATCTTGTATATCCAGCTTCAACACCATTTTGATTTGCAGCCTCAGTAAATCCTTTTAATGAAACGCTATCGTTGTTGTCGCCACTTATTTTTAAGATAGTATTTACATTGTCAGTGATGCTAAATACATTATCCGCTTTTAAATTTAGTAGCTTAACATCTTGGTTGTCGTTGCCATGCTCATCCATGCCAAGTTGGATCTCTTCAAAACTCTTGATCGCATTAGTTAAAGATTTGTTGTCTATCTTATCAAAGTCGATAGTGCCATCCTTTGCCACTGGACGCATGATAAGCGTATCTGTACCAGTGCCACCATCTAGACTTTGAGATAGAGCTGCTCTTGGATTATCAAAGGTAAATACAACTTTGTCATTACCAGCGCCAGCATTTACTAGGTCGCCTTTGTTCATGCCAGTATAGCCACTTCTGCCAGCGTCGATGTAGTCGTTACCACTTCCTGTGGTTATGACGTCGTTGTTGTCGCCAGTGATGATTACATTGTTGCCATTGCCTGTGCGAATTTCATTTTCGCCGCGTCCTGCGTTGATCGTGTTGTTTCCATCTCCAACGGTTATGATATCGTTGCCCTCAGTCGTTGTGATAACGTTATCGTTGTTGTTTTCTGCAACTACTCTTGTATTTTTAGCGATATCAGAAATTTGCAAGTAGACGTCGCTCTCTTTTACTTCGCGGTTAAATACCGCTTCAAATTTTCCATTTTCATCAAGCTTTACAGAGTCCGCAACGATAGTGTTGCCATCAGCGTCTTTTATAGTGATACTATCTTTTAAGCTGATACCTTTTACTGCTTCTTCAAAGTGTTGTTTTAGCGTATAGCTTGCACCAACGCCATTTTCACTTAAATTTCCGCTCCATGTTGTTTTATTTGTCGCTGCGTCATAGCTTAAATTTGAGTTATTTATAGTTGCAGCTGTTGCGTCGATCGTAAATTTAATAGAGTTGTAAAGTAGCTCATCGCCGCCTTGATATTTGCCTTTTATAGATATATCGTAAACGCCATCAGCCATCTTGCCAGCGCCATCAAGTCTGTTGTTATAGCCTGTAAGTCTATTGTAGTGATCAGGCGTTACATTGCCTATTGGTTTTTCTATCGATTGAGATAATAGCTCTTTTGAAACACCTTTATCAACGTTAGTTGCTACAAATCTAACATCACCAGTGCCCCATGTTATGCCTCTACCGCTATTTAAAAACTCACTTACAGTTTGATTATTGCTAGCATTACCAGCTGTTGCATCTTCTGGGATCACAGCTCTTAGGTATGGGATAGCGTCGTTTGAAACGATCCTTGAGCCATCAGCTCTAAAGCCACTCTCGCTCATCTCCATAGTGCCCCAAATTTTCTCAGCTGAGCGGTTATTTGCATTCGTAGTTGTATCGTTACTATTTTCAAACTGCGTCATAGTTGGAACTAAAATTTCATTTACGTGAGTATATTTTGTACCAGCTTTATCAGTCATCTCAACTTCGATCTTATCGCCTAGTTTTATCTTGTGATCGTATTTAAAGCTTAGCACGCCATCTTCTATCTTAAATTCAACAATATTAATGTTTTCATTACCTTTCACCATGTTTATGCTCTCGATCTTATAGCCGTCCTTATAGTTTTTGAGGTTACAATTGATCGTATGCTTTAACCCATCATTGTCATCTTCTATAACCTTGATGTTTTCTATAGTAACTGGCGTCTTATCAACTACAAAATCACTCACTACCGTGCTACTTGTTTTATTCTCGCCATTTTTAAAGATAGCAGTTGCTTTGATCTTGTAATTGCCGTCGTTTAGCTCATCAGATGTAACTTCAAATTTGCCATTTGCAAATTCGCTTTGGCTAAGCTCTTTTGTAAAGACCTTATGTCCATCTTTATCAAGCACAACGATCTCAGCGCTAGCTGCGTCTTTATCTATCTCTCCTGTAAATGTCGGAGTCTTGTCGCTTAGAACTGGTAGTGGCGCATTAGATGAAAATTTATCAGTTTGAGTGATGTCGTCAATTGTAAATTTATAATATTTAGTTGCGTCATCTATACCTGTATTTGCATCTTTGTTGTTAGCACTACCGCTTGTGTCATTATCTATCGCGTTTATCAAGTCTGTCGCGACATTTATCTTACTTGATTCTGCCTCTGCCCCGTTGCCTACAAGGTCGCTAACTTTAGCTGTGTAAGTTGCTTTTGGATCGATCGTTTTAAACTCAACTTCGTATTTGCCATCCTTGACAACTGCTGTGTGAGTTTCGCCCGTGCTTGATGTGATAGTTACGATCTGTCCATCTTCTACATTATCAACAGTTCCTGTGATCTTTTGAGTTACTTTATAGACATTTCTTGTTACAGGATCTATGTAACTATCAAAGTCAGTTGAATTTAGTTTTATGCCACTTGCCTCTGAGCCAAGTATGCTCGCAGGTCCGCCATTTTTTGAAACTGTTAGTTTTAGCTTGCCCCAAAAGATGTAGTTTGCATAGCTCATATCAAAGTCGTAGTATCCTGCTTTATCAACGTGTAAAGTTGTAGTCATTCCTTCATTTGGTGCACCAACAGCGTTATAGTCTATCATAGTCTTACCATCAACCTTAAATCTCACGCTATCATCAGTGCCTTTTGCGTCAAATTTATAATCCCCTGGTTCAAGATACATAGTGCCTTTTAAATTTACCATTGCGCCAGCTGTTGTGTTTTTGCCATTAGGAGCTTCTCGTTCTTTTGTATAGCTACCTTTTGCGTTGTCGATGAAATACTCAAGTGCTTTGAAATTTGGAGCTACCCACTCACTATTTGGAGTTACTACATTACCATCAAGATCGATCTTGCCGACCATATTGTGAGCGCCGTCAAGGCCAGAAACCGTTCCTGCGTCGTTATCAGTGTTATCTCTATCGCCACCTTTACCTTGTTGGAAATTTAGCTCTTTTGCTTTAAAGCTTGCCCAAGGCTTAGTGTTGTTCATATAGTATTCGATAAAGTCATTTTGCTTCATACCTTTATGAGCATATTCTGTATTTTCAAAACCGCCAGGTATTTTATTTTTAAAGTCTCTTAGCTCAGTGCCTCTTACGCCTTCTTCATAGATATGGTTAAACCAAAAACTTCCTTTTAGTCCGCTACTCATCTCAGACTCTTTTACAAGGCTCATCTCTGTTTCAACGTTTATAGTTATTTTTGCAACTGTATCAAGCACAAAGCTACCAGTATCGGTTGCAGTATTGCCGTCTCTTCCAGTTGCTACTACTTTTACTTTATAGTCGCCATCATGGCTACCATCTACGCTTAACTCATCAGTTGTAAATTTAAATTTACCATCAGCATAGTCGCTTGGATTTAGAGTTTTTGTAAAGACTTCGTGTCCGTCTTTGTCAAGCACGCTAACAACCGCTCTTACAGCAGTAGGCTCAACTGTGCCGCTTATAGTTGGTGTAGCATCATTTGTGCGAGGTACGTTTCGTGCGTCGTCTAGGCTGTAATCGCCTTTTATAGTTCCATAGTTATCATTTAGTGTTTTGATATCAACGCTGATTGGAGGTATGACTGGTGAGACAGGAGTTACATTGCCTGCATCATTGCCGTCATTGTAGCCACCGATTGAGTTTTCTGGAGTTTGAAAAGCCCTGCTTGAATCAGGTAAATTTCTATAATCATCAGTAATGTTTGAGTAGTGACCACCCTCTTCAAAGCTTGCAGCACCTAGACTTACGCCATCTCCACCAGCTCCAGCTGCTGCGTTACCACCAGCTGCTGTCTCTTCAAGATCTGTGATGTTTGCACCGTCTAACAATGCCTTTTGTATAGCACTAACATCAGCCATGCTCTCGTCGCCAAAGCTCTCATTTTGAGCTACGCTTTTGTCTAAATTTAGAGTATCTTTACCGATAAGCGCGATATCTTTGCCGTCGTTTGCTGTGATTACTACTTTTGAGTCAAAGTCGTTTGTTTGAATAGTTTCACCAAGGTAAATTTCATCGCCTACTTTTAGCACTCTTTGTGTGCCGTCCTTTGCTACTGCGACTACATTTGCTCCTTGTGAGATGCTTTTGATTATGCCAATCCTTGCTGCCATATTGTTTCCTTATTTAATTTTTTTCGGAGTATTGTAATGTTTTTTAAAAGTTTTGTATATTGTACTATGGTACAACTAGGATATATCCGCTCTCGCTGATATTTTTAAATTTAACGCCAAGCTCGCGTTTTAGGCGCAGCACGACGTTTTGTATGGCAGCCTTACTCACCTCGGTGCTATCATAGACAAACTCCTCTATCATCTCATAGGTGACAAGCTTGTTTAGATTGTATGCAAATAGCCAAAATATCTTGTTTTGCAAGAAGCTTAGATAGACTTCGTTGCCGTTTTTGTAAATTTTCTCTTTTTTTAAATTTATGCTCACCTCGTGGCTTAGATGTACCAGTTTCTCGTCACGCTCGAAGCTTAGGCTTATCAGCATCGATCTAAGATCTTTCATATCGATAGGCTTTTTCAAAAACAAGGTCGCCCCCTGCTCCATACTCTTGATCAAATTTTCATCGCTATCATACGAGGTAAAGACGATAAATTTCTGATGTGGCTTTAGCCTTTTTATCTCGTTCATCATCTCAAAGCCATTTAGCACAGGCATATGAATGTCGCTCATCACGATGTCAAAGCCTTGTTTTTTAAATTTCTCCACGCCCTCTTGTCCGTTTTGCGCCCCTACGACTAGCTCGCAGTATGGCTTTAGGCCGCCTACTATAAGCTCCCTTGCCATCTCGTCGTCCTCCACAACCAAGATAGATATCTTTTTTAAAATTTCTAGGGCCTCTTGCATATTTAGTCCTTCAAATTTGTTTCAAAACATAGCTCAAAGAGCGTTGGTTTCGCGTTATTTACGAGCCTAAGGTCGCCGTTTAGCTTCTCGCGTGCTAGCTTTCTAGCAAAGTAAAGTCCTATACCATTTCCTTGCTTTTTAGTGGTGTTTAGCCATGTAAAAATTTTCTTACTCATTTGGTAGCCGACTCCGTTGCCGTTGTCGTAAACACCGATGTAGCACTTATCTTCTATCGTCATAAATTTTATCTGCACCACTCGCTTTAACGGCTCATCTTTGTAGCTCTCAACTAGTGAGTCCTTTGCGTTGTGTATTAATATCAGCAAAATTTGCTGGATGATGTTTTCGATCTGGCGGACTTTTAGCTCTTTAAAGCCGCTTAAATTTACGCTCACATTTGCACGGCTAAGCTCCGTGTGCATGAGCGTTAGCAGGTTTTTCACGCTCGTTTGGATATCAAATTCGCTCACATTTTCAGCGCCTTTATAGAAATTTCTAAAAATTTCTATCGTGCTTGATAGCAGCTCAACCGACTTTTGCCCTTTTTCTAGTAAATTTATGAGCTCCTCGTCGCTTAGCTTGCCCTCTTTTTTTAGCATTATGGCTGAGCTTAGCATAAGTTTTAGCGAATTTACTGGCTGGATAAACTGGTGATTGATACCGCTTATGAGCTCTCCAGCCTCGCTCATCTTGGCTCTGTGAGCTAGTAGCATCTCGTACTCGTCTTGCCTCTTTTTTACTTTGTTGTACATAAAATTATGCAAGCTATTTGCCAAAAAGGTGAGCGCAACAAAGGCAAAAAGCAAATTTAGAGCATTTTTTAGCGCCTCTTTTGTAAGGGCTGAAATTTCATCCTTGTTGTTTGTGCCAGCGCCGATAAACCAGTTTAAGCTCGGTATCTCGGCTACTTGGATCAAATTTTGCCCTATCTTTAGGCTCGTGATATCCTCGTCTTTCAAAAATAACTCTTTAAATTTCTCCTCGATCTGCTTTTTTAAGACCTCATCAGCCATCGCAGTCAAAATTTCGCCACTATGAGTTACCAAAAACGAGTAAGAATTTGGCGCAAGGGTGAAATTTTTAATGCTTTTAAAGATATTTTCTATCCGCACAACACCACAAAGTGCCGCCTCAAATTTCTCCCCTTTGTTCACTGGGACGCATAAATTTAGAGTTGAGTCGTTTAAAATTTTGTGATTTTGTATGAAATTTACGCTTGGAGCGTTTGAGTGCTTGGTCTCGATGTACCAAACAAGGCCCGTCCTTTCAGGCTTTGACATAACTGAGTCTGGGATCTTGTCGCCATTTACAAATATCTCGCCATCATCTCTTAAAACTTGCATTAGATCAAACTCTTTTTCATTTTGTTTAAAGAGCCTGATAAAGCCTGCGATCTTTTCGTCGTCGCCTATGATGTCAGCATTTTGGATAAATTTAGACGCTCTTATAAGAGAATTTAAGCGCTCATCAAGCCAAATTTGAAAGTTATTCACGATGTTTTTGCTAACTGCGATGTTGTTTTTATCAGATAGCTCGACAACCTTTTCTTTGGCGTTGTTGTAGATATTTAGCCCAAGGAGCATGACAAAGAGACTGGCGATCAAGATGACCGTGTAGATTTTAATATTTTGTGATTTTAGATTAATACGCATGGGCGGCAGTATATCTAAAGTTGACCCAAATTTGGGCCAACTAGAATTTCAAATATGACAATAGTTTTGAGATAAACATAGCAGCAAGCACTATGAAGCAAACGCCAAAACCAAGCAGCGTACAATCCGCCATCGACATAAATTTAGAAGACGGCACAAGATACCAGCCGTCTGCATAAAGATCCACTATGCTCTTTTGAAGATCGCTTAGCACCGCGCCGTCAGGCACCATAGGGCTGTCGTAGCCGCAGTCGCCCGTTGGCATAAACCAGTCAGGCGCCCACTTCTCAAGCGGCAAGCCAAATGGATAGTGCGGCTCAGTCGAGCAGCCCTGAACGCCAAAAGGATCGTCGCCATGCACCGCGTCGTGAATTTTGGCTAGCTTTACGCTATACATTATGCCCTGCACCGCTCCCCAAAAGGCAAAGACGTAGCCGATGATGGCAAATAGCAAATTTTTTGGATTTATCATCGCTATCACGCCGCCAAGTGCCATACACAAAAAGGCAAAACGTATATAGACGCACTGCTCGCAAGGTGGCATATAGGCGTAGTTTTGAAAGAGCGAATGCGCAATGACAACAAGCGCAACGCTCACAAAGACTAAAAGCGCCCAAGGAAAGCGTGAGTCTTGAAATTTAGCCATTTTTTCTATAAATTTCATGCGGTTGCCTTATTTTTTAAGGAGCTCTTCTATGAGTGCTGCTAGGCTGTCTATCGAGCTTATTGACTTTGTCATGATAAGGTATTTGCCATTTACGACAAACGCTGGCACGCCTTGAATTTTAGCCACGTCATAGCTCTCATCCCAAATTTTTAAAAGCTCAGCTACTTTTGGATTAGCTAGCTCTTTTTCGTAGTCTGCTTTGCTAACGCCAGCTGCGTCAAGCCCAGTCTTTAAAAAGCCCTCAACGTCTTTTCCGTCGCCCCAGCGCTCTTTTTTGTCGTGATAAGCTTTGTAGTAGGCAAATTTAGCCTTTTTAAATAGTGAATTTTCATCAAATAAACCAACTCCCTTTGCCTCGTCCATAACGATAAGAACGGCAAAAACCTTGCTCGCAACCTCGCCGTATTCGCCCTTTGTCTTTAGGTGAAATGGCTCGTATTTTAGGCCATGAATTTTCTCAACTACCTTTGGAGTGACGCTCTTGTCGTACTTGTAGCAAAATGGGCAAGCATAGCTGAAAACTTTAACTAGCGTATTTTGTCCGACACTTAGTGGCTTTTCAAGCTTGACGTAGTCCTCGCCCTCGCTAAATGCACTAGCGCTGATCGCACCAGCTACTGCAACTGCAAAGATAGCCTTGCTAAATTTAGATAGAAAACTCATAATATTCTCCTTTGGATGATTTATTTTGAGTTATTCTACAACCAAGCTCAACCGCAAATTTAACGCTAGAATAAATTTTGGCTTAAATTTATGAAATTTTATGGATAAAGATCGCAAATTTCTACTATTTTACGCTTATCTCGTTTATGGCAGCAAGGACGTTTAGCGCGCTTGGATAGCCGATAAATGGTATAAGAGTTGTCACGACGCTGATAAGTTTTGCTCTGTCGTTGCCGATGCCAAAATTTGCCGCGATGTGGCCTAAGAGTTGCGGCTTTGCAAAGCCAAGTGTGGAGATGAAAACAAAGGTTAAAAGCTCTCTAAGCTCTAAATTTAGCCCATCTCTCGCATAAAAGTCGCCAAAGCAGTTTTGTGACAAAAACTCCATTATATGCCTTTGGTCACTAGGCGTTGAGGCGATAAATTTATCAACTGCCGGAAAGAGCCTTCTTTGTATCTCAAGGCCTCTCTCGCCCCTGCCCTCTCTTGCCTTTTTAGGCGTTTCCTCGATACTTATGCCAGCTTCGTTAAAAATTTCGTCCGCTAAAAATATATAGTTCTCAACCCTACCAAGCCCTGCGTATGGGACTGCTTGATATAAAATTTCTTTTACAGCCTTTGCGCTCATGCCGACATTTAGCGCGGCTTTTACAAAGGCTTTAAAAGAGCTTTGCGCACCGCCACTAACCACTAAAGACGCGATGATAACGGATAGTCTTGTCTGCTCGTCGATATTTATCTTCTCGCTTATGTCACCTAGGAAATTTAAATAGTCTTCTAAAAAGCTGGCGTTATCTGCCTCGAGTTCACAG
>NZ_CALACG010000122.1 GCF_937890585.1 uncultured Campylobacter sp. | reverse complement strand
GGATTGAAACATTACTAGGATAGTCTCGTCCTCTAAGAACGAACCTAACCATTAGATACAAATTCCCCCGATCTAGGGGATTGTGGACTTTGTCATATCTCTATATTTTGATTTTAGTTTTTATGGGGATTAAAAAAGTTAGAAATTTTAGATATTGCAAAGAAATTTATATCAAATTCCTTTGCAAATTTGGATTTATTTTACAAAAAACTCTTGAGCTATGCTTTTATCTTCTCTTGCGATGTTAAATTTCTCACCATCTACAAAAACATCAAATTTACTATCTTTACTAGCTCTTGTATATGCTAGCGCAAGTCTTGCAGCAAGCTCTTTGTCAGCAAAGCTAGCATTTTTGCTTATAAAACTAACAGCTCCCACGATGTCGTCGCTCTCTTTAAATTTCACCTGCTCAAATTTATCATTTGGATGAGCCAAAAGTGCGTTATTGTCGCTCTCATCACGTCCTATTATCATTTTTGCGCCTTCAAGTAAGCGTAGATGCCTACCAAGCTTTAGCCACGTAACATCGATATCTCGCATCTCTTTGTCAAATTTCAAGTAGTCTTTTATCTTTACAGCAAAGCTCTCGATCGTTAGCAGACACCCACCTCCAGGCGTTGCAAAGTCCTCAAAGCCAAATTCCTTTGCCAAAGCAAGTTGCGGCTTTCTATCGCGCCCGCTTATGCCAAGTAGCTTCTCTCTATCGACCCAGCCCTCGCGCTCTGGCTTAGTTGGTGGCAAGAGCTTAGCGCACATCGGACGAAGCACTAGATCATCCTCATCATCAGCTAAGCGCTTAACCTGAAAAAGTGCATCTCTGCGCTGGCTCATCGGCCTTTGACCCACGACTTCGCCTGTGATTATAAAATTTGCATTTTCGCTTTTTAGCATATTTAAAGCGGTTTTAAACATATACCCGTGGCAGTCGATGCAAGGGTTAAACTGCTTGCCATAGCCGTATTTTGGGCTAAAAAGCACGTCACGAAGATACTCGTTTCTCATATCAACCACCTTTAGGCTAGCTCCAGCCAAGGCTGCACGGCGCCTTAAAACTTCGTGCTTCTCCTCATCCACGCCAAATCCAGTATCCATATAAAGTGCGACCACTTCGATACCCTGATCGCTTATTATTTTCATAGAGAGCATGCTATCAAGCCCTCCGCTAAACAAAGCTAAAGCCTTCATTTTTGTCCTGAAAGTAAAATTTAAAGCCTAAATTTACTAAATCTAGGCTTTTATGAAGTTTATTTAGCAGCGTTAATTATGATTTTTTTAATCACTTCGCTTGAAGCTTTTAGGCTGCTAACTGGCAAGTACTCGAAGACGGAGTGAAAGTTGTTTGCCCCTGTGAATAAATTTAGCGTTGGTACACCCTTTGCAGAGATCGCAGCACCGTCGTATCCACCACGCATAGGCTTTATATTTGGCGTGATATTTAGCTCGCTAAAGGCATCTTTTGCTAGTTTTATAGGCAGTGAGTTTTCGTCTTTTAAGAACTTAAAGACGTTTTCATAGCGTGTTTTTAGCATGATCTCACAGTACTGCCCATAAATTTTGTTAAAAGAATTTGCCATGTCACTTAAAAACTCAAGCCTTTTTTGAAATTTCGCCTCGTCAAATTCTCTTATGTCGATCTTGAGCGTCGTTTTTGCACTGTTTCCGCTAAGCTCTTTTACCCAAAAATAGCCCTCTTTGCCCTCGGTGCACTCTGGCACTTCGCCGCCTGGTAATAGCGAGATAAATTTATGCGCTAAAAGTAGCGAATTTACAAGCTTGCCCTTTGCGTTCATCGGATGAGCCGAAACACCTTTAAAGACCATCGTGCAGTCAGCTGCGTTCCAGTTTTCGTATATTAGCTCGCCTATCTCGCAGCAGTCTAAGCAGTAGCCAAAATCAGCTCCTAGCAAATTTACATCAAGTGCCTTTGCACCAAGCAAGCCCTGCTCCTCATCAGGCACGAAGCAGATCACGATCTTGCCGTGCTTTACATCAGGATTTTGCATGAAAAAGCTAGCCATATTTACGATACTAGCGATCGCCGCCTTATCATCAGCGCCAAGCAAGCTAGTGCCGTCAGTCACCACTATGTCGTCGCCAACGTATTTCTTAAGCTCTGGATTGTCGCTAAATTTAAGATAAATTCCCTGCTCTTCGTTTAGGCAGATGTCGCCACCTGTGTATTTTACTATCTTGGCTTTTGTGTCGTTTTTTTGCTCGCTACTTGTATCTAAGTGCGCAAAAAAGGCGATACTTGGGGCATTTTCGCAGTTTGCAGGAATTTTTGCTATCAAGATAGCATTCTCTTGCAAGATGATACCTTTTATGCCAAGCGAGCTAAGCTCATCTTTTATAAAAAGAGCTAGCTCATACTCGGTTGGATTAGAAGGCATGATGCCTTTTAATCCATTCTCTTTATTTGTCGTGGTGTTAAATTTCGTATAGTTTATAAATCTCTCTACGATATCCATTTTTCATCCTTTAGATGACGAAAAATGCGATCGCCACAACAGAGAGAAACATACCTAAAAACGTTCTTTTTGCAAGCTCGACTGGGCTAACCATAGCGATACCAGCACAAACGATAGCAGCTCCAGCGATCGGAGAAGCTGAACGTCCAAGTGAGCCAGCGATTGCCGCAGCCATACCAAGCTTATCTTGCTCAAAGCCAAGAGCAGCAGCGTTTGTTGTGACAGCTTCGTTAAACGCAAATGTAGCAGCGTCGCCTGAGCCTGTGACTATACCCATGATAAATGGCACAAATGTTCCGCCAAATTTAACATAGCTTTGATCTGTTTTTAGCCACGCTATGACCACATCAACAGCTCCACACGCCTTTAAACCTGCGACAAAGACGCCAGCTGCGATGATGATACCGATAACATCAGCGTAAGCGTGACCCATGCCGTTAAAGAACTCTTTTGTGATCTTTTGTGGGTTTGTAAGCGTAGCAAAGATAGCTATGATAGCACCAAGTATCATCGCCTCGGCAACGCCCATCTTTGTCCATGCCAAAAAGCTATAATCTTTTGCTAGGCTTGTTCCGCCAATAACTAAGATCACAAGTGGGACAAGTGGCATAAGAGCGTAGATCAAATTTACTTTAAACGCTGACTTCTCTTCGCTAGCAGCACCGCTTTCAAGAGTGAAATTTGTACCTTTTTGATAGTCTTTAAATAATATTGCGACGATAGTTAGCATGACAACTACGATAACAAGAGCTGTAAATGCGCTAGGAATTTGCACTTTTATGATGTCTTGAACTGTGTAGCCCTCAACTGTCTTTTTAACAAGATCAGCCACATATACGTTGTGCGCAGAGCCTGGGCTTAGAACTGAGCCAAATGTACCAGCAAAAACAGCCGCACCAGCCATCGCAGGGCGAACGCCTGATGCCATTAGAAGTGGTATAAGTGTCGCACCAACAGCAGCCGAGCAGCCAGCAGCTGAAGGGATAGCGATATTTATAAAGTAAGTTAGCACGGTTGTTGCAGGGATCAAGATAAATCCCACGTTTTTAAGTGGCTTTGTAAGAAGCGCAACAAGGTGCTTATCGCACATTGTGTATTTCATAACAAAAGCAAAACCCATACTGGCACATATAGCCTTTATAAGACCAGCTTTAGTCATATAGTCAGTAAAAGCACTTAGTGCCCCCATCGGTTTTAGTGCGATTATACAAAGCACCAAACCAACACCTATTAGCACCGTTCTCGTCTCTTTTTTTAAGACTAGAAGTGCTACAACTGCAACGATGCCAAGAATGGCAGCAATTAGTTTGAATGATTCCATACCTCTCTCCTTGTTTAGATTTTAAATTTAGTTCCAACTTCTATTTTTTCTATCTCTTTTTTGTATTCAAGCTTTAAGATATCGCTATGTCCGATGACCTCAACTTCGCTACCTTTTATATGTAGAGCCGTGCCCTCAGGCAGTGCGTAGATAGTATCGTTTGGATTTGCTATCAAAAACTCTTCTAGCCTCTCCTCCCTGCTCTCGCCGTTGTGACCTGCTAGCTTGCCGCTTATGAAGTGCGGGTTGATCTGATATGGGAAGATATTTAAGCTATCAAAGGACTTTGGCATGATGATAGGCATATCGTTTGTCGTCATCATCGTCTTGCCAGCGATGTTTGCGCCAGCTGACCAGCCAAAGTATTTTGTGCCAGAATTTGTAGCCTCTTTTATTGCATCAATCAAATTTAGCTTATAGAGCATGTGAAGTAGTATGAAGGTATTTCCGCCGCCAACCGCGATGCTTTTTGCATTTTTGATAGCTGAAATTTTATCCTCATAGCGGTGTATAGACTTGATATTTTTGCTATTTAAGCACTCTTTCACCTTTTGCTCGTACTCGTCATTTGTACGTCTTACGCCAGCATAGGGGATAAAAAGTATCTCCTCGTCCGCGTCACTTCCTAAAAATTCCTTGATCCAACCCTCACAGTGTCTTAAATAGCCAGTATCTTTGTAGCTTGAAGCACTGATTAGTAAAGCGTTTTTCATTTTTCTACTCCATTTAGTTTGTAAGCAGCCCTTAGATAGATATCAACCCCAGCGACCAAACACTCCTCGTCAAAGTCAAATTTACAGTTGTGGTGGCCTGCTTTTAAATTTGTACCGATCATCATATATCCGCTCTTTGCGCCCCTATCTTGCAAAGCTCTCATAAAGTGAGCGAAGTCCTCGCAAGCACCAAAATCAAGCTCTTTAACGATCTTATCATCATCTATAAATGGGCTTTGTTTTGCCGCCTCATAGAAAATTTCAGTCACCTCTTTGTCGCTATCAGCACCGCTTGTGCCCCCTGTCATCACGACCTTGCTCTCAACGCCGTAAATTTCGCTCACGCCTTTTACGATATCCATGCATTTTTTATACATAAACTCATTTAAATTTGTATCCTCGCCCCTTGTTTCGCAGGCTAGATAGCCATTTGGTGCGATGACGTTTCTGCCCTCACCTGCTCTTAAAACGCCTACATTTATCCTAGTCACGCCCTTTGCATGCCTTGTGATACCATGCATATTTAGAGCCATTTGAGATGCGGCTAAAAGGGCATTTGCGCCGTCTTGTGGTGCTCCTGCTGCGTGAGCTGAGCGGCCAGTGATATGCACGTCAAATTTAGAAGTTGCAAGCAGTTTGTTTGTGCCGCAGATGATACCCCTGTTAGTTTCCGCCTGAAAGCCGATGTGTCCGCCAAGTAGATACTCAATGCCATCAAGCACGCCAGCAGCCTCCATAGCCACAGCGCCTCTTGTGCCCTCTTCTGCTGTTTGAAATATAAATTTAAATTTGCCGTTAAACTCGTCTAAATTTTTAGCGATCAGCTTTGCAAGCGCTAGACCCATCGCCATGTGTCCATCGTGCCCACAAGCGTGCGTGATACCAGCGATATCTGAGCCAAAGCCCTCTTTGCAAGGTCTGTGATCAGTGTCCGCGCTCTCTGTCACATCAACGCTATCTATGTCAAATCTAAATGCCGTAAATTTACCAGGCCTTTTTGTGTCGATGAAGGCTGTTAGTCCAGTTAGGCCGTCTTTCATATATTCAAGGTATTTTGCCTCATCGGCGCTTAGTAGTGTTTTGGCTCGCTCGATCGCCTTTTGGCACTGCTCCTTGCTACCAACGCCCAGCCTTGCATCGCTTTTTACGACCTTTTCGCCAAGACTCACCTCATATCCTAGATCACTAAGCCTTTTTGCCAAAACTGCTGTCGTAAAAAAGGTAAACCAGCCAGTTTCTGGATGCGAGTGAAAGTATCTGCGGTCTTTGATGAGCTCATCTTTTAAAGATAGTGCTAAATTTGCTATTTTATCCATGACTACTCCTCGTTTGAAAGTCTAATTAGTGCATTTGTTAAAATTTTTGTTGCGGCTACTGTGTCTTTGAAATTTATCGCCTCTTTGGTGTTGTGGCTGATACCATCCACGCAAGGTATAAAGAGCATGCCAACGCTGTTTGCAAGCTTTGTTAAATTCATCGCATCATGTCCAGCTCCACTTGGCAAAGTAAGAGTTTTTATGCCAAGCTTTTTGGCTTCATCTTCAAGTAAATTTATGGCGTGTTCGCTTAGTTTTACTGGCTCGTCGCTACTTAGCTCTCTTATCTCGTAGCTAAATTTTAGCTCGCAGCTTAGCTCTTTTATAAAATTTCTAAGCTCCAAATTTAGCTCTTCAAGGCTTTTTTTATCGATATCTCGCAGATCAACGCCAAGCCTCGCTTCGCCTGGCACGACGTTTAAAACGCCTGGTTTTGCATGAGCGTAGCCAACGGTTGCGACGGCTGTTTTTTTGCTTTTAGCAAATTTATTTGCGGCGATTATGATGTGTGAAGCAGCAAGCAGGGCGTCACTGCGCATATTCATCGGAGTTGCGCCGCTGTGATCGGCCTTGCCCTGTATAATGATCTCAAATCTAATAGGCGCTGCGATACCACTTACCACGCCAACGCTTATACCGCTTCGCTCTAAAACTGGACCTTGCTCTATGTGAAGCTCTAAGTATGCGTGTAGGGAGTTTTCTTTTAGGATGGCTTCATCTAAATTTTGTGGTTTAAACCCAGCTGCACTCATCGCCTCAAAAAGTGAAATTCCATCTTCATCTTTTAGCTCATGAAGCCTTTGCTCGCCAAGTTTGCCGCTTATTATCTTGCTGCCGATAGTCGCTGTCTTAAAACGGCTTGACTCCTCACAGCTAAAATTTATGAGCCAAAGTGGGCGCTTTAGCTTGATGCCAGCCTCTTTTATCGCAGTTAGCGCCTCAAGTCCAGCCATAACGCCAAGCGTGCCGTCATAAAAGCCGCCATTTGGCACGCTATCTATGTGAGAGCCCACGCAAACTGGCTTTGCGCCTAGCTCACAACCCTCATCATAGATAGCGAAGATGTTGCCGACATTGTCAATTTTAAGTTTAAAGCCATTTTTTTCTATCAAATTTATAAGAAATTCTCTTGCTTCAAGGTCCTCTTTGCTAAAGGCTAGTCTTGTCAGCCCTCCACCTTTTAGCGCTCCAAACTCGCTTATAGCGTTAAAATTTCTCTCAAATCTTTTAGCGTCTATCATCATAAATCCTTAAAATATAAAGCCAATCTTAAAAAGATTTATTACTTTAA
>NZ_CALACG010000121.1 GCF_937890585.1 uncultured Campylobacter sp. | reverse complement strand
CCCGAAGGCACTAACCAAAGCGATAAACGAAGCTTCTCCGGATGCTGAGAAATATCCAACCACTATGGCTGCATATGAGCTTGGCAAGAGGCTTTATTTTGATCCGAGATTATCAAAATCTGGCATCATTAGCTGTAACACCTGTCACAACTTAGGCCTAGGCGGAGCAGACGGCGTACCTGCATCTACCGGCCACAAATAGACTCCAAACCCTCATCACGTAAATGCTCCGACTGTTTATAACTCGGTATTTAACTCGGTGCAGTTCTGGGACGGACGCGCCGCTCACCTAGCCGCTCAGGCTGCCGGCCCGATGACTGCGATGCCGGAGATGGCATCTACCCCAGAGTTAGTCGAGCAGAGGCTAAAATCTATCCCTGCCTATGTGAGCGAGTTTAAAGCTGCGTTTAATAGCGATGTGAGCTTTGAGCTAGTAACGACGGCCATAGGTATCTTTGAAAGAACGCTCGTAACTCCGTCTAGATTCGATAAATTTTTAGAAGGCGACGAGGCTGCACTAAACGGCGCCGAGAAAAAAGGCCTAAAAACCTTCATCGACAAAGGCTGCGCCACATGCCACAACGGTATAAATTTGGGCGGTACCTTACAGCCGTTTGAGGTTGCGGGCAAATACAAATTTGCAAATTTGGGCGACTTTAAAGGCGACGCAAATGGCCTAGTAAAAGCTCCTACGCTGCGCAATATCGAGCTAACGGCTCCATATTTTCACAACGGTGCGGTTTGGTCTCTAAAAGACGCCGTCAAGATGATGGGTAGCGTACAGCTAGGTATCGAGATAAACGATAAAGAAGCTGCCGATATAGTGACGTTTTTAAATTCATTAACAGGCAAAATGCCTAAAGTCGAATATCCGTCATTTCCTGCATCTACCGAAAAGACCCCAAAACCGGAACTCGACTACTAAACTAAACAAAAAGGCGGATAAATTTCCGCCTCATTCAACTTAAATTTATAAATTTTTGGGTATTATCCGTCTCTTACAACCAACAAAGCTCCCCAAGTCTTTTGAAATCCAAAAGCGCTTTTTGGTCTTACCAAATTTAGAAAGGTAGAGTATGTCAAAATACGCTATATTTAAGCATGGCGGTAAGCAATATCGTGTTAGCGAGGGCGAGTACCTTAAGCTAGATCACTTTAGTGCTGAAGCTAAATCAACCGTTGAGATTACAGAAGTTTTAGCTGTAAACGACGGCGAAGTAAAGGTAGGTGCGCCATTTGTTAAGGGTGCAAAAGTTGTTCTTGAGGTCGTTAATGAAGGCAAAGACAAAAAAGTAGTTATCTACAAAAAACGCAGACGTAAAGACTCAAAACTAAAACGCGGCTTTAGAAGACAATTTACACGTGTAAAAGTCGTAAGTATCGCAGCTTAAGGAGATAAGATATGGCACACAAAAAAGGTCAAGGTTCAACCCAAAATAACCGTGATAGTATCGGACGCCGATTAGGTGTTAAGAAATTTGGTGGCGAGTTCGTTCGTGCTGGAAATATAATCATCCGCCAAAGAGGAACAGCAACTCACGCTGGAAATAACGTAGGTCTTGGCAAAGATCACACTATTTTTGCATTAGTCGATGGCTTTGTAAAATTTGAAAGACTTGATAAAAACAGAAAAAAAGTATCTGTTTATCCAGCTGCATAATCCCAGGGGCATTCGCCCCTTTTTCTTTTTAAATTCACTAAAAATTTAACAAATTTAATTTATCTTACTTATTATATATAGCTTGGTATTTTAGACAAACACCAAACTATTAAATTTATTTTATTTCGCTTTTAATAAAGCAAGCTCTTGTGCTAGAAATTCCCCTGTGTAGCTGCCAGTTTTTTTGTAGTTTTTAGCTACCTCTTTGACATTTCCGCGCGCTATCACTTTTCCGCCTTTTGCGCCGCCCTCTGGCCCCATATCGACGATATAGTCGCAGTTTTTGATGACATCCATATTATGCTCGATCACAAAGACAGAATTTCCAAGATCAACTAGGTGATTTAGCACCTTTACCAGCCTATCAACATCTGCAAAATGAAGTCCTGTCGTTGGCTCATCAAGGATATAAAGCGTATTTCCAGTGTCACTTCTGCTAAGCTCTTTTGCTAGCTTCACGCGCTGAGCCTCGCCGCCACTAAGTGTGACTGCGTTTTGCCCAAGCGTGATGTAGCCAAGCCCCACGTCTTGCAGTGTCGTGAGCTTTGAAGCGATCTTTGGCACAGCCTTAAAGAACTCAACCGCCTCATCAATGCTCATATTTAGCACTTCGGCGATATTTTTGCCCTTATATAAAATTTCCAAGGTCTGAGCGTTATATCTAGCGCCATTGCAAACGTCACAAACCACGTTAATGTCAGGCAAAAAGTGCATCTCGATCGTGATCTCGCCCTCGCCTTGGCACTTCTCGCAGCGCCCTCCTTTGACATTAAAGCTAAAGCGCCCTATTTTATAGCCTCTAAGCTTTGCCTCTTTAGTCTGCGCAAATAAATTTCTTATCTCATCCATCACGCCAGTATAAGTCGCTGGATTTGAGCGTGGAGTGCGACCGATCGGGCTTTGATCAAGATAGATCACCTTGTCTAAATTCTCAAGTCCGCTTAAATTTACCCCAGCTATCTTTTTCACTTTTTTGGCTCTATTTAGCTGCTCCTGCGCCTCTGGAAGCAGGGTCTGAAGTACTAGCGAGCTCTTGCCAGATCCTGAAACACCAGTGATACCCACAAGGTTTCTAAGCGGAAATTTAGCGGTTAAATTTGAGATATTGTTGATATTTACATTTGAAATTTCGAGCCACTTCTCAGCTTTTCTATTTTTTTGATAGTAGATCTTTTTCTTACCATTTATGTATTGTGCTGTCTGTGTGTTTGAGTCTAAAAGCTCTTTTGCCGTGCCTGCAAAGACCACGCTGCCGCCAAATTTACCAGCTCCAGGGCCGATATCTACGATATAGTCCGCCTCTTCTATCGTCTTTTTATCATGCTCGACGACGATTACAGAGTTGCCTTTGGCTTGCAAATTTCTAAGCGTCTTTATGAGCTTTATCGTATCTCGCTCGTGCAGACCGATACTTGGCTCATCAAGCACGTACATGACGCCACTTAGCCCACTTCCTATCTGGCTGGCGATCCTGATGCGCTGTGCCTCGCCACCGCTGATCGTCCTAGCATCTCGCCCAAGCGACAAGTAGCCAAGTCCCACGTCATATAAAAAGAAAAGTCTCTCGTTGATCTCTTTTAAGATAGGCTTTGCGATCGCCTTGTCGTAGTCGCTAAGATAGGCGAAATTTTTCTCGTTTGAAAAAAATGCGGTGCAGTTTTCTATGCTCATATCTAAAATTTCGCCAAGTCCAAGGCCAGCGACCTTGACCGCTAAGCTTTGAGGCTTTAGTCTGTGACCATTACAAGCGTCGCAAATTTTCTCACTCATATACTCGTCAAAGTCTTTGTAATCCTTCAAAAGCCCGTGTGAAATTTTAACCACTCCGTCAAATTTTCTAAGTAGCTTGTTTCGCTTCCAAAAGAACGAAACCTCCTTGACGTTGCCGTATAAAACAAGCCTCTTTTCATCTTCACTAAGCTCATAGTATGGCTTTTTGATGTCGATCTCATTTTGCTCGCAAAAAGCAAGTAAAAATTTATAGTAGTAGCTCATGTTGTAGCCATAAAGTAGCTTTATAGCGCCATTTTCTATCGACTTTTCCTCGTCGATGATCTTACTCATATCTAGGCTATACCTTATGCCAAGTCCGTCGCAGTGCTCGCAAGCGCCCTTTGGTGAGTTAAAGCTAAAGCTTAGCGGCTCAAGCGGCGTAAATGAAATTTTGCAGTCAAAACAAGCCATGTGCTCGCTGTAATGTATAAAACTCTCTTTTAAACCAAGCTCGTCGGCATTTGCTATCTCTATCTCGACCTCACCAAAGCTCTCATTTAGCGCTTTTTCCACGTCGCTTGCAAGGCGTTCGTGATTTTGTTCATCGATGGCGATCCTATCGACGATGACCTTTATCGTGTGTTTTTTCGTTTTTGCAAGCTCGATCTCCTCATCAAGCCTCACCACCACGCCATCTATCTGTGCTCTAACAAAGCCTTTTTGGCGTAAATTTTCGATCAAGTCCGCCCATGTGCCCTTTTTCTCACGAACTAGCGGCGCATAGATGATCACTTTTGCGCCAAGCGGGAGCTTTGAAATTTCATTTATGATGTCGCTCACACTCATTTTTGAGATAGGTTTGCCGCATTTATGGCAGTGCTGCACGCCAACCCTTGCGTATAAAAGCCTTAGATAGTCATAAATTTCCGTGATCGTGCCTACCGTTGAGCGTGGGTTTTTAGAGGTTGTCTTTTGATCGATCGCGATAGCAGGCGTTAGACCCTCGATCTTATCTACATCAGGCTTGCCCACGCGGTCTAAAAACTGCCTAGCATAGCTACTAAGGCTCTCCATGTACCTGCGCTGCCCCTCGGCATAGAGCGTGTCAAAGGCTAGTGTGCTCTTACCACTGCCGCTAAGACCGGTAAAAACTACTAATTTATTTTTAGGAATTTCAAGGTTTAAATTTTTAAGATTGTGCTCGCGCGCGCCAGTTATTTGTATAGTATCATTCATAAATTTATATGACCTTTTTTTGAAATTTTAACCTATAAATTTAGTCTAAAAGTGATAAAAACTTCATAAAAGAGCTTTTATTATTTGGCTTGGTTTTAAATTTTAGAGCATATTTATATCATATTCAGTTTTTTTTGATATTCTACGCCAAAATTTTATTTAAGGAGAAAAAATGTCTGTAAAAATAACCGATATATGTATAAGCTGTGGTTCATGCATCGATGAGTGCCCAGTTTCAGCTATTGTTGATGATAGCGACAACCCAACTGGAGCAGATACATACTATGTTTATTCAAACAAATGCGTTGAGTGCGTAGGCTACAACGATGAGCCAGCCTGTGCATCTGCCTGTCCAACTGATGGATGCATCGTTTGGGACGCCGTAGTAGCAGGACAACCTTCACGTGATCAAATCGGTGCTGACGCTCGCACTGGCAGCACTCCAGTAATCCAGTAAATTTACAAAATTTAGGCTCAAATTTGAGCCTATTTTATTTTTAAGCTTTATTTGATATAATTGCCAACTTCATTTAAATAACCTAAATTTTAAGGAAAATTTATGCAAAGAACACTTTCTATTATTAAGCCTGACGCTGTTAAGAAAAATGTTGTTGGAAAGATTATAGATAGATTTGAAAGCAACGGCTTAAGAATCGCAGCTGCAAAGAAAATTAAACTTAGCAAATGCGATGCAAAAGCATTTTATGCAGTTCATAAAGATAGACCTTTCTTCAACGATCTAGTTGATTTTATGGTAAGCGGACCAGTCATAGTTATGGTTTTAGAGGGCGAAAATGCAGTTGCTAAAAACCGCGAGCTAATGGGCGCAACTAACCCAAAAGAAGCAGCTCCTGGCACTATCAGAGCTGATTTTGCTGATAGCATTGACGCAAATGCAGTTCACGGAAGCGACAGCCTAGAAAACGCTGTAAATGAGATAAATTTCTTCTTTGCTTCAAGAGAAATTTGCTAATTTTGGACTAAAATTTGATTATTCCGTTTTCTAAAATAGCAAACAAAGAGATAAACTTTGAGCTGGTAAGAAACAATGATCTAGTTTTTAGTGGAATTTTAAAAAGAAAAGACCCTTTTTTGGTAAAATGCCAAGGCAACATAAAGGGCGAGATAAAATATATTTGCGATCGATGCGGTGATGAGTTTATGTTGCCAGTCGATCAAGACGTAGAGCTAAATTTAAGTGACGGTGTCTATAAAGACAGAGAAAATGAGCTTAGCGATACGGTTGAATTTTTTGATGGCAATATTGATTTAAAAGAAGTTTTTGAAAGTGAGCTAGAAGCTTTTAAGAGCGATTATTTTTATTGTGAAAAATGTAAAAATTTATAAAGGAGAGTAAAATGGCAGTACCAAAGCGTAGAGTGAGTCATTCTCGTGCAGCAAAACGTAGAACACATTACAAAGTTACACTTCCAGTGCCTGTAAAAGACAAAGATGGTTCTTGGAAAATGCCTCACCGCATAAACAAAACAACAGGTGAATACTAAAATATGATTCGCATTGCTATTGATGCTATGGGTGGTGATTTTGGTGCAGATCCTATAATATCTGGTGTTATTGAAGCACTAAAAGAGACAGAATTTAAAGCTGTATTAGTTGGTGATAGCAATGCCATAAAACCACTCATCCCACAACCCTATTTAAAAAATATAGAATTTATAGAAGCTACCGAAGTCATCTCGATGTCAGACGGAGCCACAGACGCACTAAAAAGAAAAGATAGCACGATCTACAAAGCTGTTGAGCTTTTAAAAGATAAAAATGTCGATGCTGTCGTTTCTGCTGGTCACAGCGGTGCTACTATGAGCTTGGCTACATTAAGAGTTGGTAGACTAAAAAATGTATCTCGTCCAGCGATCGCGACGCTTATGCCAAATTCAAAAGAGACAGCTACTTTAGTTTTGGATGTTGGCGCAAATGTTGATTGCAGAAGCGAACATCTTTTTCAGTTTGCCATCATGGGTGAAGCCTACGCAAAAGAAATTTTAGGCAGAAAAGCCCCAAAAGTCGGTCTTTTATCAAACGGTGAAGAAGAGAGTAAAGGCAACGAGGTCAGTAAAGAGGCTTTTAAGCTGGTTTCTAGACTTGATAGCTTTGTTGGCAATGCAGAGGGCAATCAAATTTTTGATGGTAGCATTGATGTCATGGTTTGCGACGGTTTTATGGGAAATATCCTATTAAAAACGAGCGAAGGCGTTGCTGATGCCATAGGCAAGATCATAAAAAAGCAAGTCAAAAAATCACCCCTTGCTATGGCTGGATCGGTGCTTATGAGAAAAGTTTTCAAAACTCTAAAAAAACAGGTCAGCTACGATGAGTACGGCGGTGCTCCGCTTCTTGGTGTAAATGGCTGCGTCATCATAAGTCACGGCAAAAGCAACTCAAAAGCCATAAAAAATGCAATCTTTCAGGCAATTAAATTTTCTAATTCAAATATAAATAAAGTTATAGAAGAAGAACTTTCACACTTTGCAAGGT
>NZ_CALACG010000120.1 GCF_937890585.1 uncultured Campylobacter sp. | reverse complement strand
AAAACACTCTCTTGGCTAAAAGAAATTTTCGCCTAAATGGCAAGCCAAATTTGAGAGTAAATTTATAAATTTTGGCTAAAATCTCATCAATTTTTTCAAAAAAAGGTAAGTTTTGAAAGGCATTCTCTTCACGCTGGCCCTGCTTTGCATCGGGCTTTATGCGTATTCGTTTTATTTTTTAGTGACCGTTTTAGCCATTAGTTTTCTCATATTTTTTCACGAGCTTGGCCACTTTTTAGTAGCAAGAATGCTCGGCGTCAAAGTAAATACCTTTAGCATCGGCTTTGGCGAGAAAATTTACACCAAAAACGTTGGCGACACCGACTACTGCCTAAGCGCTATCCCACTTGGCGGATACGTGCAGCTAAAAGGGCAAGACGACACCGACCCAAAGGCTAAAAACTACGACGCGGACAGCTACAACGTACTAAGTCCGGTAAAGCGTATCTACATCCTTTTTGCAGGGCCATTTTTTAACTTTATCTTGGCGTTTTTCATATACATTTTGCTTGGATTTATCGGCGTTGAGAGGCTTGCACCAAGCGTTGGGCACATAGCTGAAGGTTCAGCAGCTGCGAGCGCAGGTCTAGTTAAAAACGATAAAATTTTAGCGATAAATGGCGTAAAAATAAACGAGTGGGACGAGATCAGTAAAAATGTAAAACTTGAGCCAAGCACCATTTTGATATACCGCAACGGCTCGTCACTAACTATAAATTTAACACCAAAGATAGGCGAGACGATAAATTTATTTAATGAAAAGGTGCAGCGCCCACTAATAGGCATCTCTCCAAATGGCGAAGTGGTGAAAATTTATCACACAGGTCTTGGTAGCCTTAAATTTGCCTTTGGCGAGACGATCGAGGCTTCAAAGCTCATCTTTAAAAGCTTTGAAAAGCTAGTCGTTGGAGCTGTACCGCTAAAAGAGGTCGGTGGTATTGTGCAGATCGCCGATGTCACTTCAAAGGCCGCTAAGATCAGCCTTAGCGTGCTACTAACCATCGTGGCGCTCATCTCTGTAAATTTAGGCGTGCTAAACCTCTTTCCGATCCCTGCGCTTGATGGCGGGCACATTTTATTTAACATTTATGAACTAATTTTTAGACGCGAGGTAAATGAGCGGGTGCTTGTCGTACTCACCTACTGCGGCTGGGCGCTACTGCTTGGCATAATGGTGCTCGCAACCTTTAACGACATTATGAGATTAAGCGGAGGTTTATGATGATAGTTTTAAAAGAGCTGCTTGAAAAGATCGAAAATTTAAGCAAAGATGTGATGCTAGTTGCCGTTAGCAAAAACGTGACATGCAATGAAGTAAGGGAGCTTTACGCACAAGGGCAGAGAAATTTTGGCGAAAACAGAGTCCAAGAGCTAGCCAAAAAAGAGCTAGAGCTGCAAGATTTTGCTGGCATCAAATGGCACATGATCGGCCGTCTACAAAACAATAAAATCAATCAAATGATAAGCCTAAAGCCAGTGCTTTGGCAAAGCTGCGATAGCTTCGAAAGAGCCATAGAGGTTGATAAAAGACTTAGCTACAAGCTAGATACTTTACTTCAGATAAACTCGGCCGATGAAGACACAAAGCAAGGTGTGAGCGTCGCAAATGCGGCTGAAATTTATGAGCGTATCCAAAGTGAGTGCAAAAATATAAATTTAAAAGGCGTGATGAGCATCGGAGCGCATGTGGATGAGCCAAAAGAGGTACAAAAAAGCTTTGAGCTAACATATAAAATTTATGAGAGCCTAAAACCAAAAGGCGCAAGCATCTGCTCGATGGGCATGAGTAGCGACTTCGAACTAGCGATAAAATGCGGCTCAAACATGATCCGCCTTGGAACGATGCTTTATTTGTAAATTTTGTTCTTAAATTTTGCCATTTTAGAAGTATCTATCAAATTTTAAAATTAGAGCTAG
>NZ_CALACG010000119.1 GCF_937890585.1 uncultured Campylobacter sp. | reverse complement strand
GTGCAGGAGTTAGCGCAGCTGCATCATCTCTATCAGGTGGTGCTTTGCAAGGTGCTGCAAATGAAGGCGAAAAGCACGTTCATAGCTTTTGTGAGATGTGCTCTTCAAGGTGTCCTATCGAGGCAAAAGTCGTTGATGGCAAAGTTCGCTTTTTAAGTGGCAATCCAAAAGCTGGTGGCACAGCAACCTCTCTTTGTGCAAGGGGCGGTTCAGGTCTTAGTCAGCTTTATGATGCAAACAGGATCAAAAAACCTTTAATCAGAGCCGGCGAAAGAGGCGAGAACAAGTGGCGCGAAGTTAGCTGGGACGAGGCGCTTGATTATGTTGCAACAAAAATGCAAGAGATCAAACAAAAATATGGCCCTGAAAGCTTTGTATTTACCTGTAAAAGCTCTCAGACCCATAAGCTAATGGTAAATTTTGCCTCAGCTTACGGTTCACCAAACTGCTTTTCACACTTTTCAAGCTGCCCGATAACCTATCAAATGGTTTGCGAGCAGATGTATGGCATAGCTAAGCTAAAAAGAGACTTTGCAAACGCAAAATACGTTGTAAATTTTGGTCACAACCTATTTGAAGGTATCGTTATAGCTGACGCTAAAAAGCTTGCTAAATTTGCAGCCAGCAAGGATACAAAGCTACTTGTGCTTGAGCCAAGATTTAGCGTTGTAGCTTCAAAGGCCGATGAGTGGCTACCAGTTAAACCTGGCACTGATCTAGCATTTGTGCTAGCACTCATCAATACTTGGATACAAAATGGCACTTATGATAAAGAATTTATTGAGAAATTTACAATCGGCTTTGATGAGATCGTAAAAAGTGTCGAGGGTAAAACACCTGAGTGGCAAGAGAGCATCACTGGCATAAAAGCAAGTGATGTCAGACGCATCGCTGATGAAATTTATAAAGCTGCTCCAAGAGTTATTTTTGATTTTGGACATAATAACACCACGACAAGAGCTGAATACATGAGGACAAAAGCCATCATGGTTGCAAATGCTATGATGGGCAACTGGGAGGTCAAAGGTGGTCTTTTTGGTGGCAAAAATGCTAAAACCTTTAACAAGCTAGTTGGTGAGGATAAATTTCCAGTTCTTAAAAACCCAGATGATAAATTTAAAGTGCCAAAAGTTACCAGACTAGACTTCGCAGGCGACGCTGGAGTGCATAAATTTGTAAGCAGAAAACACGGCGTTTTAATGGATATCAATGAAGCGATCTTAAGCTCTAAACCATACGAGATAAAGGGCTGGTTCAATATAAGATTTAACCACCTTATAAACGTGGCTGGAACGATGAAGAGTATCGAGGCTATGAAAAAGCTTGATCTTATCGTAGTAAGTGACGTTTATCTAAATGATATGGCGACATTTGCGGACGTTATCTTGCCTGAGAGCAGCTACCTAGAGCGCGACGAAGGTATCGAGGATAAGTCAGGTCTAAAACCAGCTTACATGATAAGAAATAAGGTAGTTGATCCAGTTGGCGATACAAAAGATGGGGCATTTATCTTTAGAGAGCTAGCACGCCGCTTGAAGGTAGACGAGCTTTATACATGGAATGATATGCGTGAGTTTAGAATGCAACAAGCTGGCGGAGATGCAAATTTACTTGCTGCGCTAGAAAAAGATGGCTATATCACATGGGATGAGCCGGGCATTTTATTTAGAGAAAAAGGCATGATCGAGAAATTTGTAGCTAAATATCCAAACGCAACTAAATTTGTTGGTGAAAATGGCCTGATGGACGATATGGCGAAGCTTAAAACAAAGAGCGGCAAGATAGAGTTATTCTTACCGGATGTTGAAGAGCAGTTTGCAGGATATGGTGCACTAAATGACAAAGATATGGATACTTTTGATGGACACGATCTATGCCTAACTTGCGGCAAGACACCTATCCATACTAACGGCCACACACAAGCTGTTCCTTATCTAAATGACCTTATGAGTGATAGTCCGATCTGGATACATCCAAATACAGCGAAAAAGAAAAATTTAAAAGATGGCGACACAGTCCTTGTCAAAAACAAATTTGGCGAGCAAAAAGGTCATCTAATGCTAACAGAGGGCATCAGAGAGGATACACTCTTTGTTTACCACGGCTTTGGACACATCACCCCAGGCCTAAAAACTATCAACCACGTTGGCTTAAATACAAGCGTGCTTCTTGACCCAGCAGAGGGCCCAGTAGCTGCAACTATGGTCACAAACGTTGGCGTTAGCATAAGTAAAGCGTAAGGATTAGAAAATGAAAAAATATATGATGATACATGATGAAAATTTATGCATAGGCTGCCAAGGCTGTTCGGTAGCATGTAGAAGTGCAAACAAAGTACCAATGGGCGTTTACCGCTTGCAAGTACATGCGAAGATGAGCGGAACTTTTCCAAAGCTAAAGACCGACTTCTTACGCCAAAGCTGCGTTATGTGTGAAGATGCGCCTTGTGTTGAGGTTTGCCCAACTGGAGCTAGCTTTAAGACAAAAGACGGCGTGACTTTAGTTGATCACAAGACTTGCGTTAGCTGCAAATACTGCATCCTAGCCTGTCCATACGATGCACGTTTTGTGTTGCCTGATGGTGAGATAGGTAAATGTACATTCTGCTACGAGAGCAGACTAGAAGAGGGCAAAGACCCTGCATGTGTGAGCGTATGCCCTACAAATGCACTAACTTTTGGCGATATCAACGATGAGAATTCTAAAGTATCAAAACTACTAAAAGAGTCAAAATACTACTTGCCAAAAGAGGAGTTAAAGACAAAACCTCTACTTGCAATGATCGCAAACACAAAAGGAGCACACAATGAATAGCATGTCAGGAAGTCTAGCTCAGTACACTGAAATTTACTGGGGCTGGCCAATAGCATTTTATCTATTTTTAGCAGGACTTAGTGCAGGTGCTAGTATCGTTGCAGTGCTTTTAGCTGGCAAATACGGCAAAGATAACCACTACTTCAAAGCAGCCGCTCTTATCGCTCCAGTGGCGATCATCTTTGGTCTTGCGCTTTTGGTAGTTGACCTTGGTAAACCGCTAAGCTTTTACTGGATATTGTTGCTTTACAACTTCGACTCAGTTATGTCAATAGGTGTTGCGCTGCTTCTAGTTTATACTCCGCTAAGCGTTATCTACGCAGTTGGTGCATTTAAAAATGAGATCGCCGCACTTAAAATTTCTATCTGCGACGTGGTTGCAAATATAGCTGAAAAACTTTCAGGTTTAATAGGAATTTTACTTTTCATCCTTGGCATTGGCGTTGGTGCATATACAGGCTTCTTGCTAAGCGCAGCTCATAAGATAGCACTTTGGAACACACCAGTTCTACCAGTATTATTCTTAGTCTCTGGTTTAAGCTGTGCTGGCGCATTTACGCTACTAATCGGCGTGCTAAAAGACAAAGAAAAAAAGCATAACGATGCTGCACACTATTTATTAAAATTTGACTTTTTTGCGATAATAGTTGAGTTTTTACTTGTAGTTGCTCTTTTTGTGCTTGTTTCAAATGCAAGTGCAAGCGGCGCAAACACAGTTGCAAACGCATTAAGCGCAAATTCTCTTGGCTTGATGTTTTATGTAGGTGTTATTGGTTTTGGTATGGCGTTGCCTATCATTTTAGACTTAAGCGTTTTAAAAGCGCATGATTTCAAACGTGAGATCGCAGTTCTAAACGCTATTTTTGTTATCTGCGGCGTCTTTTTATTAAGATGTTACATAGTTTACGCAGGTCAAATTTTTATTTAATACTTAAAAAAGAATTTTAATTTGGAATTTACCTATTAAGTATTACAATAGATACAATTCTTATTAAAGTTTGTTTTTTAGGAGAGCATTTTGAAGATTTTGCTTTTAGAAGATGATTTAGGGTTTCAAGAGAGCGTCTGCGAATTTTTGCAGACGCTAGGTTATGAGGTTTGTGCGGTTAGTGATGGACAAGAGGCTTGTGATCTGATAGAAAAAAATTTCTATCACCTTTTTATACTTGACATAAAAGTGCCTGGTGTAAATGGACACGAGGTCATCAAGTATATAAGAAGTCTAAATCCAAGCGCTCCTATCATGATAACAACATCTCTAGTCGATATAGACGATATGGCGATCGGATACGAGCTTGGCTGTAACGAATATCTAAAAAAGCCGTTTGAGCTTGCTGAGCTTAAATTTAGAGTTGCTGAGCTTATGCGAAAATACTATGGCACCGACGATAAGAACATAGTTAAGATAAACAAAGAGTTTAGCTTTAATCTAAACAAGCGTGTGCTACTAAAAAACGGCAAAATGGTTGATCTTAGTGCAAAAGAGGTCGCTTTGGTCGAGTGCTTGGTCTCGCACCTAAATTCTTACGTCAGTATGGAGGAGCTTAGAGATCTTGTCTGGAACGACAAAGATATCGAGGGCGCTGATATAAGAATGCACGTTTTAAAGATAAGAAATAAGACAAATAATAACTTTATCATCTCAAAGAGGCGCATAGGCTACAAGATAGATGCACAAGAGCTTTAAGATACAGATCATAGCGACATTTGTCATAATGTCGCTTTTTTGCTTTCAAAGCTTTGTGATCTTAAATTTAAGCCAAAAAGATAGCAGCTCAAAAGCCCTTTTTGGTGCTATGAGGCATGAAACCATCATCAAAAACTCGTTTCTAAAAAACGAAAATATAGCTAGCTCATTAAAATATAAATTTGCTATCTACGACGTAAATTTTAAACCAGTCATCTCAACTCTCGTCAAAGAGCCAAGCAGCTTTAAATTTGTAACTCTAGAAGAGGGCGGGTATCTTTTTTACAAGAGCTTTTTTATAAAAGATAAGACCCCTTATTACATAGTCGTTGAAAAGGAGCTTGATAACAAAAAGAACATCTTTTTAACGGCTCTTATGCTGCTTGTTATCCTTGTGGCGGTGCTTTTTATCGTATATTTTTTATATCTAAGCAGCGTTAAGCCTTACAAAGAGTTTCAAAAGTATATGAACAACTTCTTTAACGACGCCATGCACGAGCTAAAGACGCCCCTTGGCGTAGCTGGCATGAACCTTGAGATGCTTGGACTTGAAAACAAGTATATAACCCGCATCAAAAACGCCCTAAAACAGATGCAGATAACCTACGAAGATGTCGAGTATTTCATAAAGCGTGGCTACATCAAATTTCCACTTGAGAGGCTAAATTTAGGCGAGTATGTTAAAGAGCGAGTGAAATTTCTCTCAAGCGTGGCTGATGTCAAGAGCATCGAGATAAAGACAAATTTAGCAAGTGAGGCATTTACTATGCTAAGCAAGGTCGAAGCTCAACGTATCATCGACAACACCATCACAAACGCCATAAAATACAGCCCAAAAGAGAGCGAGATAATAGTAAATTTAGAGCTTGAAGCAGAGCGCATAAAGCTTAGCGTGCAGGACTTTGGCAAGGGGATAAAGGACGTCAAAAGGGTCTGGAAAAGATACGTCAGAGAGGATGAAATTCAAGGTGGCTTTGGTCTTGGGCTAAATATCGTCAGTGAAATTTGCCAAAAACACGACATCATATACGGCGTTGATAGCGTTTATGGCGAGGGCAGCACCTTTTACTACAAATTTAAACGAGCTTAGATTAAGCATAAAAGCGTAAAATGAAGCCTTAAATTTAGAAGGAAAAACTTTGGATAGAATCGTTGAAATCGAAAAAGTAAGCTTTGAAAACGACTTTGAAGTCTCGCTAAGACCGACAAAATTTGAAGACTACATCGGCCAAGAAAAGATAAAACAAAATTTAGACATCTTTATAAAAGCAGCCAAAAAACGAAATGAGTGCCTAGATCACGTGCTATTTTACGGCCCTCCAGGACTTGGTAAAACCACCCTTGCTCACATCATCGCAAACGAAATGGGCGTAAGTATCAAGATGACCGCAGCGCCGATGATAGAAAAGAGCGGCGACTTGGCGGCGATCCTTACAAATTTACAAGAGGGCGACGTGCTTTTTATCGACGAGATCCACCGCCTAAGCCCAGCTATCGAAGAGGTGCTTTACCCTGCGATGGAGGACTTTAGGCTAGACATCATCATAGGCTCAGGGCCTGCAGCTCAGACTATCAAGATAGACTTGCCAAAATTTACGCTTATTGGCGCAACGACACGTGCGGGCATGATCTCAGCGCCTTTAAGAGACCGCTTTGGGATGGACTTTAGGCTGCAGTTTTACACAAGTAGCGAGCTAAGCCGTATCGTGCAAATAGCCTCTGCCAAACTTGGCAAAGAGTGCGACAAAAACGCCTCGCTTGAGATCGCCAAACGCTCACGTGCCACGCCTAGGATCGCTCTTAGACTGCTAAAGCGTATCCGCGACTTTGCCGAGGTAAATGACGAGCTAGTTATCAGCCACGAACGCGCAAAAGAGGGGCTAAACGCTCTTGGTGTAAATTCGCTTGGATTTGATGAGATGGATATTAGGTATTTGGAGATTTTAATGCAAGCAAGGCGCCGTCCTATGGGGCTTAGCACGATCGCAGCGGCACTTAGTGAGGACGAGGGCACGGTCGAGGACGTCATCGAGCCATATCTGCTTGCAAATGGCTTTATCGAGCGCACCGCAAAGGGCAGGATCGCAAGTGCGAAGTGTTTTGAGACCTTTAACGTCAAGATCGATATCGAAAAAGGGTTTTTTGAGTAGAAAAATTTAAATTTGGAGAAAAAAGGGGCGAGCCACATCTTTGTCCTAAGTGCAAGCAAAGGACGATTTACTTTGACGGGATCTGCTACTGTTGCAGGCAAAAAGAGAAGCTGGAGTTTTATGAGGGCTTAAGCGAAGACGAGATCAAAAAGAGGCAGAAAAATATCCTTGCGCACATTGACGAGCTAGATAAATTTGATGAAATTTACAGCGACCTCACATATATTTTTTATCTACACGGCATTTGCGATGAGCAGATCATTAATGAGCTTACAAAAAACGGCGAGTACTACCCACCTGAAATTTACAAAAAGGCTTCAACAAAGATCAGAGATGAGCTTATAAGCAGGCTTTCAAGCGAAGAAAATATAGTCAAACTAAATCACATCCTATCAGCACTTGCATGGCAGGGCGATGAGGTGGTGAGAGAGCTATTTTTTAGGCTTTATGGTGCGCCAAAGCCTTGGAAGACGAAGCTTTATGCCGACACTGACGCATACTCGCAGAGCGCTGGCTGGAGCTTTGATAGCAGTGGCAATAGAAGAAGCCTTGTTTTTGATAAGTGTTTTGTTTGCGAGCCAAGCAAAAATGCAGACGCAAGCGTTAAATTTAAAGCAGCAAATGATGAAAAGTGTAAATTTTGTAGTGGCGAGATAGTTGAGTTTAGCATCAAAAAGGAGAGCCTAAAGCGATTTGGGCTAGAACTTAAAAATGACGCTGTGCTTAAATTTTGTCCGACCTGCGTGGGCTTTGTGCAGTACTTTTGCCAAAATGACGGAAAAAGCGTGCAAACAGAAGTGGTAGGCGAGGGCGAGAGCGAAGACTATGTAAGAGAGGCTGTGGCAACGCTTGACGGGCAAAAATTTGAGCTAGCAAACGAGGTCTGTATGCATTATGCGGCTATGATCGATGGTGAAATTTTGCTTGGTGGATATCCGCAGTGGGTGCAAGATGCGGAGTATCTAGCCTGTCCAAAATGCGGTAAAACGATGAAATATCTAGCGCAAATTCCTTTTGGTGCTTTGATAGACGGCGAGGGTACTATCTATATGCAAATTTGCGATGAGTGCGAGGTCGTCGGAGCAAATTTTCAGTGCACGTAAGAGAAAATTTATAGAATTTAAATAAAAAAGGGTTTTAATTTCCATGTTTTTTGACTGCTTCTATTGGAAATAAATTAACAAAAATTTTTAATAAAAAATACCAAGAAAAATAATACTGTGATACAATAAAAGAACAACATAGTGTTAAAAG
>NZ_CALACG010000118.1 GCF_937890585.1 uncultured Campylobacter sp. | reverse complement strand
GAGGGAATTTTGTAAGGGCAAATACCATTGAATGCGCCAAGGTGCTAAGCGCCTATTTGGTAGGGCTTACACCATTTGGACTGGCTAAAATTTTCTCACTTTGGCTCTATGCAAATATGAAGCAAAAAGAGGCAGCCAAAATTTCTATCATCTGCCTTGTGATAAATTTGATCCTAGCTGTCATTTTGATGCAGAAATTTGGAGCTGCTGGCCTTGCATTTGCAAGCTCACTTGGGGGATTTTTGCAGCTTATTTTATATATAAGAGCCTTTGGGGCTAAGCGATTTTTAGCTATAATCGAGCCTAAATTTATAGCCGCTATCGCTGTTGCGGCGGTTTTGCTCTATTTTGGTTTAACATTTTTAAAGGATATATTTAATGCGAATTTTTGATACTTCTAAAAGAGAAAAGGTTGAGTTTAGCCCGATTAAAGTTGGTGAAGCTAGCATCTATCTGTGCGGCCCAACAGTCTATGACGACGCGCATTTGGGACATGCAAAGTCAGCCGTTAGCTTTGATCTTTTAAGAAGGGTCTTAAAAGCGCTTGGCTACAAGGTCAAATTTGCAAGAAACTACACCGACATCGACGATAAAATTTTAAATAAAATGGCGCAAACCGGACAAAGCCTAGAGGAGATCACAAACAAATATATAGCGCACTATGAGAGCGACATGGGCGCTTTAAACGTGCTTGATCCAGACTTTAAGCCAAAGGCTACGCAGTGCTTGGAGGCGATCATTAGCTACATCAAGGTGCTTATGGATAGAGGCGTGGCGTATAAAACGTGCGATGGAATTTACTTTGATACGAGCAAGGACAGTGGATATTTTAGCATCAGCGGCAAGGACAATAACACCGATCTAATCGCGCGTGTGGCAAGTTTTGGCGAGAAAAGAGACGAAAAAGACTTCGTGCTTTGGAAATTTGACGAGAAATGGTACGAAAGCCCGTTTGGCCGCGGTCGCCCAGGCTGGCACACCGAGTGCGTCGCGATGATAAAAAAGCACCTATCTAGCGGCGAAAAATTTGAAATCGATATCCACGCGGGCGGGCTTGATTTGCTCTTTCCTCATCACGAAAACGAGGCTGCGCAGTGCCGCTGTGCCGAGCATAAAAGCCTGGCTAAATACTGGCTACACAACGGCTTTATCCAAGTAAATAACGAAAAAATGAGCAAGAGCCTGGGAAATAGCTTTTTCGTTAAAGATGCGCTAGAGCGAAATTTGGGCGAGGCGGTGAGATTTTATCTGATTTCTAGCCACTACAGAGCGAATTTT
>NZ_CALACG010000117.1 GCF_937890585.1 uncultured Campylobacter sp. | reverse complement strand
GATTGACAAACATTTGATGTTTTGTTTAGCGTGAAATCGGTTTCAGTAATTTTAAGCAGACTGGAGTATAAAAAACAAATACTTCTATTGAGACCAAAATATGTTCCTATAGTAGAATGAAGATTATTGTTAAAATTTAACTGTTTTATGGGAACTGCCGGAAGCATATTTTTATAGCCCTTAACTCTATAAGTAGGCTCTTCTATTCCATCATAAAACATTGACATAAATTCGGTTTTACCAATAGAAGCGATAGTATCATATGCTAATGATGATTTTCCGCTTCCAGAATATCCAATTATTAAATTTAATGAATTAGTTTCAATTTTTATATCAATATCTTTTAAATTATTAGTTTCTATACCCCAACATTCTATCATTTGATGTCTCCTTAAAGAGCCATAGTAAAAAACAATGTATATTTTTATATTTTTATATTTTTATATATCCAACTGCAGATAGCACCAGATATATCAAGACCTGTTAAGTCTTCTATCCAAAGCCATTGTCCAAAACAATTTATTTCTAAAAAAATCCACTCGTTGTCCGGTGTAACTATAAAATCAATAGCACCATATTCAAGCCCTAATTCTTTTAAAAACTGCTCAATTTTATTTTTTATATCATAAGGTGGAGTTATTAAGACATGTGGAGTTTTGGTTAGATCATATCTTCTCCAGTCATTTTTTGCTTTTTGTGATTTTTGTGAATCTATTTTACAAACTAGATGTTCATTTCCAACGACTGTATACCTTACTTCAAAATTCTTTTCTATATATTTTTGTAATACAACAGGATTTTCTTCGGTAGTACTAAAATTTTCTAGGTGCTCAACACCAATCCTATTTGTATAAAAGCCTCTCATTTCTCCATCTGGACATTGATATATATCTTGTTTCATAAGTTTTAATATAACATTGTTATCACATTTTTTTGCAAAATCAATAAGGTCGTTCTTGTTGTTAGAAACTAATGTGCTTGGCATTTTTAAACCAATTTTGTCTGCTATTTCTCTTTGATAATATTTATTTTCTCCGCGAAAAGCATTAGTTAGTGGATTTAACCATTTTTTACTTTTAAGACTTGTATATAGACCTAGTAATGTAGCGTTCCATTCGTTTTTCCAAATTTTAAAATCAATATCTTGTAAATTTATGTTTTCTTCAATTGTTAATTCTACAAATGGCCTTCTACACCAAATACAAGATATATCAGAGCTTTTTATCTCTATATCTTTTTGCTTTATAATCCAAATTGTATTGTTGTATGTTATGGTGGTATTTTTTAAAGACTCTACATCTAAATTGAATCTAAAATATTTTATACTATCGGCTATTTTAGATTCAACTATATTTGCATGAACATCAAAGTTATCACTTAGTATAAGCAACATTAAACGGCCATTAATCCTTCATTTGGTCTATCAGAGTCAGATCTGTTGTCTGTTTCGGCGGCATAGGTAGATTCTCTTGTAGAAGTAGAAGCTCCCGATGCAAAAATTTCGTATGCCTTATTGTTTGCTGGCTCCCATGACCAATCATCTTGATCGTTTAGATTAGAACTCATGGTTTCTAAAAATTGGCTTGCAAATACTTTCATTGTTTATCCTTTTTGTGGTTTTTGTGAAAAATCCTAGTATTTTACTATAAAAAACTTAAACAATAATTTTTGGTGGCCGGTGTTTTAAAGATATTAGATAGTTGTAGCTTTATAATATTTTTCTACTTGCATTTATTGTTATTATATCTCACTCTTTTTAATGGCTGCTTTTCTCTCAGTGTTTAGACTCAACTTAATACCATTTAGACGTTTTCATGATAGTAAAAATAGAATTACCGGCGGTCTTACTGCATATACTTTTATATTATTGCAAATAAAATAGTAGAGTTATTTTGTCTGCAGTTTTTATAACTTCTATTATTTTATAAGTTATTAAAGTATAAATAAGTTAATAAATATATAAAACTATTATATATAACAAATTGTTTATATTTAAAAGTTGTTAACATAGATTAAGTTATAATATTTTAAAACTTGTAAAGGAACTTTTATGAGAATAGCGGTAATTAACTCTAAAGGCGGAGTTGGTAAAACACCATTAGCCTTTAGTTTGGCTAAGGACCTAGGCTTAAATTTACAGACCAATGATAATTCCGTAGTCACTCAAATATATGATAAAGCGGTATTTTATAATCCTTGTAAGATAGTAGATGATACGGTTTATGATTTCGGCGGATTTGTAGCTCCTGGAGTACTAAGTATATTAAAAGAATGTGATTTTGTGATCATGCCAGTTACTCCTAAAATAAACTCCGTATTTAAAGCAGCAGAAACTTACAATCAAATAAAAGACTATGCTAGGAATATGATGGTTTTAGTGACGGACGTTGTAAATAAAGGAGATCTTGGAACTATTATAGGGGCCTTGAAGGGAGCTGGGTTTAAAAACGACGTCGAGTATATGCTTTTAAAAAGATCGGCCATATTTGAGAATGCTATTGCAAACGGCATGAGCTTTGCGGAACTTTATAATCAAAACGGTTTATCGAGATCCCAGTATAAAGACTTCTATTTGCAATACTATAAAATTATCGAATATATTAAAACCAAGGCTTTATCGTGAAAAATCTTTCAAATTTTAAACTAAACAACGATGTAACAATTGGGTTTGCGGAGGCGGACGATCAGACTGCAAAGTTAGATAAGATTTCCGAATTAGAAGCTGCTTTGGCCAAATATAAAAGACTAGGGCGCCCAAAATCAGAAAATCCGCCTACTCGCCAGATGACGGCGTATCTATCCGATGATGAGATGGAGTTTTTAACCAAAGAGGCTAAAGAAAAAGGCATCAGTAAGAATCAAGTGCTTAGAAATTTGATAGCCAAGCAAATAAACAGATAGTTTTATTGCTCTCAGATCCGATGATAGGCAATTAAGAAACTTATAAAAAATAGTAAGTATAATAGTAAGTATAAAATATAAAAGGGGTGGCGTGTCGAGTCTTGATAAATTAATCAAAAAACTTGAAAATAATCCGAAAAATGCAAGCTTTGACGACGTTAAGCGCCTGCTATTAAATCACGGATACGAATTAGATCACGTTAAAGGCTCGCACCATAAATTTAAAAAAGGCGGCGACACGATAGTTGTACCGTACCATAAGCCGATTAAAGAGATCTATGTTTTACAGATCTTAGCAAAAATAAGGGAGTCATGATGAAAAAAGACTTGAACTATTATTTAAACTTACCGTATACAATCACGATCAAAAGACTAGACGACGGAGATTATTTTGCTCAGTATGCAGATATGGGGCTAACTAAAAATAATCTAATGGCCGGCTGGGGAGCTACTGAAGCTGAAGCGATAGCGGATCTAAAAGAAGCCTTTGCTTGCTATGTCGAAGGGGCTCTTGAAAACAGTGAAAGTATCTATGAGCCGATTGATGAAAACGTTAAAGTTCGTATAAATTTGACTATACCCAAAGGCGTTTTAAATGCAATAGATGCAGTTACTAATAACCGCTCGGCATGGCTTAGCGATCTAGCTAAAAAGGCGTTGGCGGTATAATTTTACACACCTTGTTAATATATGGGCTAATCTCCATACTTTTCAAAAGTATTTTTAAAATGCCTAAAGTCGTCAAAAATCATGGCGGTCAAGTATCCGTCATCGACATTTAAAAGCTTTATTTCCAGCTGCTTGCCTTTTTGCTCGAAGCTTTGAATTTTTAGTACGTCTATAGCGTCCATTTTTTCATTGTATATGCGCAAATACCTGCCTATATACGCGTCAAAGTCATTAGCTGTTTTGCCAGTTATTGGATTGTTGTGCTTTAATTGTTTTAGCATATCCTTACGTTTTATGTCGCCGGCTATCGTATCTAAATTTCGGCGATTCTCTTTTTTATCGCGCTCGATGTCACTTATTTTTTGAGGCTCGAAATAAAATTCTAGTGCTTCAATAAATTTGCCGCTTTTTATCTTTTTTTACCATAAGCCCTTTAAAAGGCGTGCGACGCTGATCAAAAAGAGTGTGTTCTGATGATAGTTGTTTAATTACTGGTTTTAGAATTTGTCTATCTATATCTGTTGCACGATAGCTATCTGGAATACCCAAAAGCTCCATAAAATCTTTGTATTTTACATGCCAAAGCCCTGCCGTTTGATACTGTTTTAAGAAACGGTAAATTGTTTTTTTTGCGTATGTGCCACTTAAATTTACAAACTCCTCAAGCTCAAAGCGTGTAAATTGTGGCATAGCCTTTAAATAACGTTCTCTAAAAGCTTCTGAAACTTTTACATTTAAAACTTCACCATTTTTATCATCATAAATTTGCATTTTTGGAAAAATAATTTCTTGAACTGCTGCGTTTTTGTCGCTATTTCACTCATATGTATATTGAATTTTAAACTCTTGCAATACACCAAGGCTACTTAGCAAATTTGCTCTATAACCGCCCCTATCATTAATATTGGCCAATTCAAATAACTCTCTTGTAGGTATTTGAATGCCATCTTTGGCAGCTTCGTGACGTATTTTTGCTAAGATTGTAAAAAGTACGTTTAGTTGTGTTTCTTTTAAGGAGCTAAAATTTACCTTGTTTAATTCATTTGAATATTTTACAATTAAGAGTTTGTCCGCTTTTTTCTTATCTTTTTTATAAAGCTTTACATGCTCATCTTCAAATTTAGCCTGTTTTACCGCCAACTCTTTTTCAAATTTAGCGTAGGCCTCTTTAACCACCGGCGAATACTTCTCATAGTCAGTCATTACAAGGGTTTGAAGCTTTCTATAAACCCAGTATATCGAAGTATCATCAGCATCGTATGAGCCGTCTGAGTAGCCTTTTATAAAGCCATCAAGCCCCTCGTAATACGGCAAATAAACGCTAAGATCAGCCATGCCAAGAGCTACGTAGGTCACACGGCCAATCTCTTTTGGTAGCCACGGGCGCACCTGCATGACGTGAGACTCGTATGTTCTAAAGACACTTATGGCGCGGTAGATGTTTTTCTTATCTTCATCTTTGCTAGCGTAGTTGTCAAACGCAGTGCCGTCGTAGTGGGCTCTCATCGCAGCTTTTAGGTCTTCAACGCTTAGTTTTTTCTCTGGTTTTAAAAATACTGGAAATTTCTGACCATCGGCAAAGTCTTGTTTTAGACTTGGGTTAAACATACTTTGAACCCAGCAAACACGTGGGTAGTTGTAAGTCACATCTCTTTCATCGTCCCTTGTATAGGCCTTTGTAAAGTTAAATTCGCCATCTTTTGCAGGGTCATAAGTCTTGTTGTCAATCGCAAATTTGATCACATCTTTTGCACCCATGAAATTTGGATCATTCTCTTTGTAAGCGTGAAGTCTGCCTTGGTTTGCAGTGACGAAGTATTCATCTTGTGGGATCTTTGAAGCGATCCACTTGTGCCCTGTGCCTGTTTCAAAGTACCAAAGCTCATTTGCGTCGATAAATACCACGCCAAAGCCCTCTCCAGCGCCCTTTGTCTCCACTATCTCGCCAAGAAGCTTAACGCCCTCTTTTGCGCTCTTCATACGCGGCAAAAGCACGTCTGGGATGTCATCTTCTGTGATGCCACTCTCTTCATTGTATGGATCGATCTTTAAAAGCTCATCTTTTGCATAAATAGTCTCAGTGCCGCTTAGTCCAACTCCAGCTTCGTTGTAGCCAACTGCCCCATGAAGTTTTGTATGCGAATTTGCGATCGTTATATATCTCATGCCATCTTTTGGAAGTGGATATGTAAAATCATTTGCGCCGTCATGGGCTTTTGAGCTATGCATGCCAGTTTGGTTTTTCTTTGCTGGATGGATCAAAAAACTTGAGCCTTTATAACCTTGCTATCAGCACTTCTAGCTACTAACATAGATCCGTCGTTTGAAGCTTTATCTCCTACTAAAATGGTAGTGCATGCCAAGCTACTTGTGCCTAAAATCGCACTCATAGCGACGATCGATGCGAGAATTTTGCCTTTCATTTTTACTCCTTTAGTAAAATAAAATTTTCATATGTAATTATATGCCAAATTTAATAAATTAGTTCCGATTTTTAAAACTTTTTTAAGTTAAATGTAAATTTATTGCAAATTTTGTCTAAGTGAAATTTAAATTTTCTAAAGGATTTTTCGCTATAATCCAAAACTTACGCACTTGCGTATAAAATTTCAAAAAGGATTAGCATGCCAAAGATGAAAACCGTTCGCGGTGCTGCTAAGCGCTTTAAAGTAGGTAAAAATAAGATAAAAAGAGGCTCTGCTTTTAGAAGCCATATCTTAACAAAAAAACCTAGTAAGCGTATGAGAGATTTGCGTGGCCCACAATATGTGGACAGCACAAATGTCCCAGCCGTTCGCAAAATGCTCGGCGTATAAGCAGCTGTAGATTTAAGTTTTTGACAAAGAGTCATTCAAACTCCCCCAAATTTAGGGGCAAGACTCACTTTGTGAGCGCCAATTTGTAAAAGGATAAATATGGCAAGAGTAAAAACAGGCGTAGTTAGAAGAAGACGCCATAAGAAAGTTTTAAAGCTAGCACGTGGCTTTTTCAGTGCTAGACATAAACACTTTAGAAAAGCTAAAGAGCAACTAGAGAGAAGTTTAGTTTACGCATACCGCGACAGACGCCAGAAAAAACGTGATTTCAGACGTTTATGGATCGTTCGTATCAACGCAGCTTGCAGACTAAACGACATTAGCTATTCAAGATTTATCAACGGCTTAAATAAAGCTAAGATCGAACTTGATAGAAAAATTTTAGCTGATCTAGCTATGAATGACGCGAAGGCATTTGCGGCACTTGCAAAACAAGCAAAAGATGCTTTGAAATAACACCTTTTCTCCGCTTCGGCGGAGATCTTCTTTTTTATACTTTAAAATTTAATAACAAAAACTCTATAAAACTCTTTGTTTACACAAAATTTGATATGAAATTTAAATTTACTACCTGCGACTTTTACAAACTACTAGCCAAATTTAACTACACAGCAGCAAAAATAGCTAAATTTCAATACTCGTATCAAAGCAGTGTTTCACTGCTCCACTAAATAAAATTTTACCTTTTTCCAGCCTAAGACCAAGCTCCTCGCCGCTTTTTGGATAGACTTTTAGGCATTGCGCTGCGTTTAAATTTAAAGTAGCGCCGTAAAAGCAAGCTGCCATGCCAGTGCCACAAGCTAGCGTCTCGTCCTCCACGCCTCTTTCGTAGGTTCTTACCTTTAAAACTCCGCCATCAAATTTGGCTAAATTTACATTTGCGTTGTATTTTTGACGAAGCGCCCTGCACTCTTTGACGTCAAATTCATCTAAATTTTGCGTGAAATTTACAAGATGAGGCACCCCAGTATCGTAAAAATACCAAGTTTTGCCACTTTCATTTAGCGGTTTGCTTAAAATTTTTGGGCTTGTTAGCACGACCTCGACGCACTCACCTTTCACGCTTGCCATCACCTCGCCACTGCCAGTTAGCAGAGCAAATTCGCTTGAACTTACAAGGTCGTTTAGATAGGCATATCTAGCAGCCGCACGCGACCCGTTGCCACACATCGCAGCGTAGCTTCCGTCGCTGTTGTAAAACTCCCATTTCACGCCCTTTTCATAAGGCAAAAGCACGATGAGCCCATCAGCTCCCACGCCGTTTGTTCGGCTGCAAATTTGCCTTGCAAGCTCGCTTCTATCTTTGCTTAAAAATGTGTGAAAAATGACAAAATCATTGCCGCTAGCGTTATATTTTGAGACTTGTATGAGCCATCCTTTTATTTTTTGCGTGATTTTACTAAAATTTAGGTAAGAGTTGTTAATAAATTTAAAGGAGCCACCTTGAAGAGCTACATCTTAAATTTAGAAAAAGAGTTTTCTTTGATAGAAAATGGCTTTAAAGAGCAAGAAAGTAGGGCTTTGGCTGACTACAAAGCACATGGTAGAGAGTATTGTAAAAAGCTCGCATTTTTAGCCTACGACTCAGAGGTTTATCAGCTCAGAATGTACGCCGTTTTTCTCTTTGGGCACATATCAGATAGTGAAGAAATTTTGACGTTTATGAGAGATCAGGTTTCAAAAGATGAAAACTGGCGAGTTCAAGAGGTGCTGGCAAAGGCGTTTGATGAGTTTTGTAAAAAGGTTGGCTACGAGCAGGCACTTTTTACCATTGATAACTGGCTAGAAAATGGCAACGCAAATGCAAAAAGAGCCGTAAGTGAGGGGCTTAGGATATGGACAAATAGGCCCTATTTTAAAGATAACCCAGATGAGGCCATTAGGCGGCTAGCTAGTTTAAAAGACGATGCGAGTGAGTATCTTAGAAAATCAGTTGGCAATGCCTTAAAAGATATAAGCAAGAAATTTCCAAATTTAGTAAAAGCCGAGCTTGAAAGCTGGGATTTGGGTAGTAAAGAGGCCATGCAAACATATAAATTTGCTAGTAAATTTATCAAGAAATAGCGCAAATTTGCTTTAAAAATTTCTCTAGCTCCAGCTCTAAATTCTCCCTGTCGCCGCTATTATTGATGATGAAATTTGCCATTTCTCTCTTTTGCTCTATGTCCATCTGAAGCTCTACTCTAGCTTTTGCATCCTCTAAATTTAGAGCGTTTCGGCTCATTAGACGGCTTAGTAAAAGCTCTTTTGGCGCGTAGATAACGGCTACATTTTTAAACTCAGCGTAACGCTCTTGTTTTTCAAAAAACAAAGGAATATCGACAAAATAAATCTGCCCCAAACTCTCAAGCTGCGAGGCCTTTGATAAAATTTCAGCTTTTATCTTTGGATGCAAAATTTGCTCTAAATTTTTAAGCTTTTTTGGCTCACGAAAGACGATAGCGCCAAGCTTTTTGCGATCTATCTTGCCAGCTTCATCTAAAATTTGCTCGTCAAAAACTTCCACTATCTCGCCTTTGCAAATTTCAAGCTGCTCGTGTGCGATCACGTCTGCGTCGATCACACTAAAACCTCGCTCTTTTAGTAAATTTACAACCGTGCTTTTGCCGCTGGCGATCGAGCCCGTGATGACGTAGGCGTTTGGAAATTTCTGCAAAGTCGCTCCATTTTTGAAAATTGATAACAATTTTAGCAACTTTTGGCTAAAGTTTTAAAAAATAACCAAAAGGGCGAAAATGATAAGTTATAAAGATGCCGGAGTCGATATAGATGCTGGAAATAGCTTTGTTGAGGCGATCAAGCCTTTCGTAAAATCTACGCAAACACCAAACGTCATAGGCGGCATCGGATCATTTTCAGGTGCGGTCAGACTGCCAAGCGGATATAAAAATCCAGCCATTTTAGGTGCGACCGACGGCGTTGGCACGAAACTTCGTCTAGCTATCGACGCTAAGAAATTTGACGGCGTTGGCGAGGATCTAGTCGCTATGTGCGTAAATGACCTCATCTGCAACTTCGCCACACCACTCTTTTTCCTCGACTACTACGCGACTGCAAAACTTGAGATAGAGAGCGCCAAAGAGGTGGTAAAAAGCATCGCAAATGGCTGCAAAAAGGCGCAGTGCGCGCTGATAGGCGGTGAGACAGCCGAGATGCCGTCGATGTATGAAAAGGGCGACTTTGACCTTGCTGGATTTGCCGTGGGTATCGCCGAGGCTGACGAGATCGATAGAAGCAAATTTGTAAAAGCAAGCGATGTTTTAGTCGCACTTCCTAGTAGCGGCCTGCACTCAAATGGCTTTTCGCTTGCAAGAAAAGTAGTAAGCGAGCTTGGGCTTAAATTTGACGAAAAAGTGGGCGATAGAGCGCTCATCGACGTGCTTCTTGAGCCAACTAGAATTTACGTGAGCGACTTTTTAAAATTAAAAGATAAGATCACAGCAATGGCGCACATAACTGGTGGTGGCATAGTTGAAAACCTGCCTCGCGTCTTTCCTACTGGACTTGGCGCGAAGGTGCAAAAAAGCGCTATAAAAACGCCTGAAATTTTTAAAATCCTCGCGCAAAAAGTAGAAGAAAGCGAGATGATGAGGACATTTAACATGGGCATTGGCATGATCCTTGTTGTGCCTAAAGAAAACGTAGATGCTGTGCTAGCAAATAGCGATGGCTACGTGATCGGCGAAGTGGTAAGCGGCAAGGGCGTAGAGCTAGTTTGATGCACACAAATAGCGTAAAACGCCTGCAAAAAACTGAAAATAAGAGTTTTTTTGACCTTAGTGTCTATCAGTTTTTAGGCATGTTTGGCGTGCTAGAGAGCGATATCAAAAAGCTTGATTTTTATGATTATTGGTGTGAGGTCTCGCGAGGATCAGGCATGCTGCCTATCATGCAAGACAACGGCGAGGACGGCGATCTTTACGATGAGAGCTGTGAGGTGATCGACTGCCTTATCTACCTATATGATTGGGAGAAATTTAGCCGTATCTACATAAATATAGGAAAATAACTTGGCAAAGCAAAAAGCGAAAATCGCACCGATCTGGGCTAGAGTAAAGGCCTCTATCATCGATCTTTTCATCATCGGCATGCCGATATTTTACGCCACGACCTACCTTTTGCTAGGTGGCAAAGAGGCGTTTTTGCATAACCAGCTTGCCATCTTTGGCGTAAATAGCCTCATCTCATTTATAATGTGTCTATTTTTTAGCATAAAGGCACAGACTCCAGGCTACAAAGCGCAAGAAATTTATCTCATAAATTTACAAACCGGTAAAAAGCTAAGCCTTCTTCACGCGATCTTGCGTCAAATTTGCTTTGCATTTGCTGGCTTTAGCATCATCGGACTTTGCCTTTGCTTTTTTAGAAAAGACAAGCTAAATTTACACGACATCATCACCCATTCAGCCGCCGTGCAGAAGTCAAACTAATTTTTAGTCATAAAACCAACTATAAATGACCTATGTAGCGATATAAATAGAAAAATTTTTGATTAAATTTAGATGAAATTTAAGCACTTTGCGAGTAGAGTTTGACCTCATTTATCAAAAACTCATAGACTCTTTGCTGGACTAAAATTTCCTCCTCGCAGCCACTCATCAAGCGGCGAAGGTGCGAAAAGTCTATCTTTTTAGCATATCTTTTGTGGTCTTTCATATCTTTATCTATGCTTAAAAGAAGCGTGTCAAGCGTGATCCTATCGCTTCTTTTGACCCTTGCGACGTACTCTCTAACGGTTTGGATTAAGAAGTCTTTTCTAGTCTGATCGTTTTCATAAATTTCACTTACGATGTCGTTTAAAACGTCAAAATCATCCTCGTCTGGGTCAAATTTAGCCGAGATAATCGCAGCAAAAATTTTGGCACGAAACTCTAAAGACTTGTGGTGATAGATGAAAAAATCCCTAAAAGCCGATAAAAAACGAAGCTTGATCTTTCCTGGCATTACCCTACTTTTGGTGAAATTTATGTGAGATTATATACTCTTAAAGCTAAATTTTTAAAAATGTAACTATAAAACTAAATTTAAGTATAGTTTTTGTATGATTGCGAAGCTCCTTCTTAGACCTGTGCAATGCTTTTTATGAGCACCGCTTCAGGGTGGGAACACAGCAGAGCACTTGTATTAAGTGTGTGCCGCAGTCATCTGAGAGGGGGTCTTTCTAAACCAAAATGCTCATTAAAATCATCGCAAATTTCTAAAAAATCCACTCCGTCGATCTTAGGTTTTTCGCTAAAAAATTTATACATATTATTAAAGCCATCGGTTAGCTCTTTTGACTTGACGCCATAGCTTATGGAAATTCCAGCTTCGATGTAGGCTGAGAGCTTGTCGCAGTATTTTAGCGCTTTGCCATCTATCGGGTTAAATTTATCCTCATTTACATTCTCCATAGTCCCTTCATGGCAGATGATCTTGCGCTCATAAGTCCTATTTTCAAACTCATCTTTGATAAATTTCTCGCCATCTTTTCTGATGCCAAGGATGTAGCTAAACTCATCTTTGATCTTTTCAGGCACAAATGGCAAAATCCTCTCATCAATAAGCCTCATCTCATACTCGCTGATGATCTCATTTAGCCCCTTTACGCCGTATTTTACAGGGCTTATGATATCTCTTGTTAGGCTCTCTGGTAGGTCATGAAATAGTGCGCAAAAGAAGTTATTTTCCAAGCGTTTTTTGCAAGCTTTTGCTTTTAGTGAGTAAAAGTAGCTTAGTATCGCAACAACTAGCATATGTCCTAAGACCGCAGTTTCAGGGATGCGTGGCGTTTGTGCCCAGCGCTTTTGAAACCTTAACCTGCCACTTAGATCAACAAGGCGGGCTAATTTTTGATTCATAGCGATCTTTCTAACGCCGATTAGCTCGTAATAATCCTCCATCTCTTCCTCAACCTTCGCCTTAAGCTCGTCGATATCGCTTAAAAACTGGCTCGTTTGATAGACGATAGAAAATTCCCACCTTGTGGCAAGGTAGCTCGCCGCTTTTAGTATAAGGCGCTCTTTCTCGTGAGTTTTGTCGTTTTTATAGTGGTTTTTAAATCTCTCCAAAAACTCGCCGTCCTCGATATCTGAGATGAGCGTCTCAAGGTTGCTTAAAACCCAGCTATTTATCTGCTCTTTTTTTGTCTTTTGGATGTGGTGAAAGACGTCAGGGCGTATGTCTGTGACAACAACCCTGCTTAAAAACTCAAAAATTCCAGCCTCGATGATGTAGTTCATGTCGGCATTTTGCTCTTGTTTTGCTATGAAATAAGCGATGATAAATTTATGAGCCTGCTTGTCAAGCTCGACTAAATTTGTCATCTTTGGATAGTCGTTCCAACGTGATATAGATGCTGCTTTAAAGATATGTTCTATAAGCTTAGCACTTATCATTATTTATCCTTTTTGACTACTTTTGGCTTCTTATCATCAGCGTAGCTTATCTTTCTAAAACCCTCTTTGTTTGAGCTTTTTCTTGGCTTATCATCTTTTTTAAATTTATCATCTCTGCTGCCTCTGCTGCTAGCGCGATCGCTTGTGCTACGTCTCTCGCGCGGCTTGTCGCTAAAGCTTCTCTCCCTACTTCTTGGAGTGTATTCTTTCTCTTCAGCTGGCTTTTTTACCACTAGATCAGAGCTGATCTCGATAACCGTATGGACATTTCCACGTGGGTTAAAGTCGCCAACTATCTTCATAAATTTAGGCTCAAGCTTTTTTTCTAAAACAGAGTAAATTTCATTTATACTATCTTCGTGGCTGATGTTGCGGTTCATAAAGCTATTTATATAAAGCTTTATCGCTTTTAGCTCGACAACTAGCTTATTTGGGATGTACTCGAGGTATATGGTCGCAAAGTCAGGATAACCAGAGCGAGGGCAAAGGCAGCAAAACTCAGGCAGAGTGATCTTTATGACATAGTCCCTTGTTTGTTTATTTTCCCAGACCTCAAGGTCACTCTCTACGTCAAATTCTTTTAAAATTTTCTCGCCATACTTCATCTCTTCACTCATTTTTTATCCTTTATTTTTTGCTAATTAGGTCAAATTTAAATTTGATCACCTTTTAAATATCTAAGTGTTTAACATCTTTTGCGTGGTCTTGGATGTAATTTCTTCTTGGCTCGACCTCATCGCCCATAAAGAGATTAAACGTATCAGAAGCACTTATAGCATCGTTTATATCGATCTTTAAAAGTCTTCTGTTCTCAGGGTTCATAGTTGTCTCCCAAAGTTGCTCAGGGTTCATCTCACCAAGACCTTTGTAGCGCTGGATATATGCACCTTTTTTCGCATTTTTCTCTACTTCATCAAGCACATCTATAACGTCACTATGCAAGTCTAGACCGCGCTCTTTTATCTTTTGGCTGATGTAAAGCGCCTCTTCATAGAGTGGATTTGTAAATAAATTTTCATTTACCACAAGCTCTTCTAGGCCGCTTTCAGTTTGGACATAAATTCTAACCTCATCTTCGCTAACGTAGTGGTTTAGTATGTTATGACCCTCAGCTTTTAAGAAGTCTCTTAAAATTTCAAAAATTTCATTGTAGCTTTTTGAGACGATGTCTGGATTTTCTATCATATAGCGGATCGCTGAAAGGACGTTAAAGCGTTTTTCAAGCTCTTTTAAGACGCTTCTATAAGCTGCAACGATCTTTAGAAAGTCGATGAGATCCGCACTGCCGATACCCTCTATATCAACGCCCTCGATACCAGTTTCGATAAGAAATTCATTTAGTGCCTTTTCATCTTTTAGATAAATTTCTTTTTTACCTTTTTTATAGCGGTAAAGTGGCGGCTGAGCTAGGTAGATGTGGCCGTTTTCTACAACTTTATTTAAAAATCTAAAGAAGAAAGTTAAAAGCAGTGTCTGAATGTGGCTACCATCGACGTCGGCATCGGTCATGATGATGATCTTATGATATCTAAGCTTCTCAGCGTCAAATTCATCTCCGATACCGCAGCCTAGAGCTGTTATCATATTTTTTATCTCATCAGACTTTAAAATTTTATCCAGTCTTGCCTTTTCAACGTTTAGAATTTTACCCTTAAGCGGCAATATCGCTTGGAAAACTCTATCACGACCCTGCTTTGCAGAACCGCCCGCAGAGTCGCCCTCCACTAGATATAGCTCGCTAATTATTGGGTCTTTACTCTGGCAGTCAGCTAGTTTGCCAGGGAGCGTGCCTACGCTCATGCTCTCTTTTTTACGAGTTAGATCCCTAGCTTTTTTAGCAGCTTCTCTACCACGAGCTGCCATTAGAGCTTTATCCATTATCGCTCTTGCTTCAATAGGATTTTCTTCAAAATACTTTGTAAGCACGTCAAAAACCATCTTTTGAACGATAGGTTTTACGTAGCTTGAGCCTAGTTTGCCCTTTGTTTGTCCCTCAAACTGCGGCTCTGGCACTTTTACGCTCACAACAGCGATAAGTCCCTCGCGGATATCTTCGCCAGTTATCTTTGTATCTTTTTCACGTGCAGCAGCGTTTGCTTGAACGTAGTTTGTGATAACTCTTGTAAGGCCCGCTCTAAAGCCAGCCTCGTGCGTACCACCATCTGGAGTTTTGATGTTATTTACAAAGCTTAGTAAATTTTCACTATAAGTGTCATTATAAAGCAGCGCAAAATCAACCATAACATCATCTTCACCGCCGCTAAATGAGACCGCTTTGCTGACAGCGTTTGCCTTATTCATATCAGTTACAAAGCTCTCAAGTCCTCCTTCAAAATGAAAGCTCTCGCTTCTGCCATTTCTTTGATCTTTGAAATTTATAGTTATCTTTGGGTTTAGATAGGCTAGCTCACGAAATCTTTTTACTAAAATTTCATCGTCAAATTCAGTCACTTCAAATATACTATCATCTGGCCAAAACTCAACTTGCGTACCTGTGCGGTTTGTAGTTTTTATCACTTCAAGATCGCTTTGTGGGATACCACATGAGAACTCTTGCCTATGAAGTTTGCCATCACGTTTGATATTTACGATTAGCTTTTTAGAAAGGGCATTTACAACAGATACACCAACGCCGTGAAGACCGCCTGAGACTTTATAAGTATCTTTGTCAAATTTACCACCAGCGTGAAGCACAGTTAGAACAACAGTCGCAGCTGAAATTTTCTCAGTCGGGTGCATATCTACTGGGATACCACGACCATTATCGCTAATGATCGCTGAGCCCTCACGTGTAAGCTCAACATCTATCGTATCGCAGTATCCTGCCATCGCTTCGTCGATAGAGTTATCAACGACTTCGTAGATCATGTGGTGAAGACCGCTTATGTTAGTATCGCCTATATACATGCCTGGGCGCTTCCTGACCGCCTCAAGCCCTTTTAGTACTTTAATATTTTCTGCGCCGTAATTATTTTCCATCATAAACCTTTTTTAACTTATATATTTAATGGACTTATAACTGTTAAAAGCTCTTTTGAGCTAACAACGAAAGGTAAATTTTTATCTTTAAATCCAAACTCAAATTTCTCATCTTCTATGCTTTGTAGGAAGTCTATTAAATTTCTATTTTTTACATTTATGCTGATATCTTCTTCAAGTCCAGTTTGAAACTCTATCATCGTTTTGGCTTCAGAGTTATCCTCTATGATGCTCTCAAAGGTGATGCTCTCTTTTGAAAAAGTTATCTTCATCTGATCGCTTAGCATAGAAATAGTCTTTATACCCTCAACCATCTTATCTCTGCTTAGCTCAAATCTTATAGCGATATCTTTTGGTATAACGCGTTCATAGTCAGGGAATTTGCCATTTATCAGTTTTGTGAAAAACTCAAAATTTTGGCTTTGAGCGATGAGGACGTTTTCATCATAGTAAATTTCTATCTTGTCAAAAAATAGCTTTTGAATTTCATTTATCGCTTTTTTAGGGATGATCAGTGAAAACTCATTGCTCGCTTCATTTGCAAATTTAAATACAGCTAGCCTTTTTGTATCAGTACCTACTATATTTATATAGTTTTGTTTTATGTCAAGTAAGGCGCCGTTTAGCTCAAATTTAGGGTTGTTGCTATCGATGCACGGCAAAATTTTCTTTAAGCTTCTGCCTAGCATTATGGCGTCTATGTCAAATTTAGCCTTTCCTTCTATCGTTGGAAACTCTGGGAAGTCTTCAAATTTATACATTGGAAGTTTGTATTTTGAGTTTTTTTGCTTGATGTAAAGATAGTTATTAACAGTTTCAAGCGTTACCTCTTCATCTTTTAGGCTTTTGATGATGTCAAGTAGCTTTTTGCCATTTGCAGTTGCATAGCCCTCATCAACGATCTTTGCGTTGCTTAGTTTATATGCTAGTCCTATCTCGTGATCAGTCGCTTTTATGTTTAAAACTCCATCTTTTGCTGAAATGTAGATGTGAGAAGTGATAGCACTAAGATCTCTTTTTTCGAGATATGGATTAGTGTTTGTTACTATGCTCTCAAGCATGTTTTTGTTTATTAAAACCTTCATTAAATACTCCCTCTTATTTTTAATTTTCTTTTTGTTGTATTAGTTGGTAGCGTGAAAGTGTGAAAACCATCTTTTCTCACGCCAGCATCGTTATTTAAAATGTGAAAAGAATTTTTCATTTCTTCACATTTATTCACGAATTTCATTCTGTTTTTATCCTTTTGTTAAAATTTTGTTCTTTATCTCAGTCACTCTGAGATTGAAAATTTCGTTGCTCTCCATGAGCTCGTTTATCTTTTTTATGTTGTGACTAACGGCACTATGGTCTTTCATGCCAAAATAGTTTGCGATCTGCGGCATCGAATTTGTAGTGAGCATCTTTGCAAGGTAGATGATGATGCGTCTAGCCTCTACGATGTTTTGCACTCTTGACTTGCTTTTTATGTCGCTTGGCTTGATGTTTAGCTCTTTGCTAACGATCTCTATAATGGTTTCAAGATTTATATTTTCATGCTTCTCTTTGATGAGATCTTTTAGTGTATTTTTAGCAAATTCAAGCGTTATCTCAACTCTCATCAAGCTTGCATAGGCGTTTAAATTTATGATAGCGCCCTCGATCTCACGGATATTATCGCCCATGTTTGTAGCGATGTAGTCGATGACCTCTTTGTTTAGATAAATTTTGTCAAATTCACATTTTTTGATGATGATAGCTATCTTTGTATCAAGCTCAGGTGGCGTGATATCAGCCATTATGCTTTGTTCAAACCTTGACTTTAGCCTCTCATCAAAGCCTTTTAGTATCTTTGCTGGGCGGTCTGAGGTCATGACGATCTGACCTTTTTTGGCGATGAGCTCGTTAAAGGTGTTGAAAAACTCCTCTTGAATTTTATCTGTTTTGCCAAGAAACTGCACGTCGTCTATTAGTAAAACGTCGCAGTTTCGGTATTTTTCACGAAATTTAGTCATCGAGTGGCTATTTAGATGCGTGGTAAAGTCAATCATAAACTGATCGCTCGTCACGCAGATAACGACCTTACCTTGATCTAGGCAGTAGTTGCCAACTGACTGAAGCAGGTGCGTCTTGCCAAGGCCAGTTGTGCCATATATAAAAAGTGGGTTGTAAAGCACGCCAGGCTTGTCCGCGACTGCTTTTGCGTTTAAAAATGCAAACTGATTTGAGTCGCCGCAGACAAAATTTTCAAATGTATATCCAGGGTTTAAAATGCTGCTTTGCGCCTTGATCTGCTTTACATTTACTTGGTTTTGTTTTATATTTTTTAGCTTTGTTTGGCTTGTTATCTCGACCTCTGGCTTTTTGCCGGTTTTTACTTCGTAAAGGTAGGCGATCTTTTCTGCGTATCTAGTTTTTATAAATTTAGCCATCAATTCACTCGTGGCGTTAAAAACTATAAAATCTTCGTTTGAAGCCTTTTCATTAAATTTTAATTGTTTGATGTAGCAGTCAAATTCATTAGCTGATATTTTTGTCTGTAAAAGCTCTAAAATCTCGTCTGCTAGCAAATTTCAACCCTTTTTATTTAATGAATTTTATTAGCGATTTTATCTTAAATTTAA
>NZ_CALACG010000116.1 GCF_937890585.1 uncultured Campylobacter sp. | reverse complement strand
ACTCTAAGAACTATGAAAAAGCAGTCAAACTAAGAGATAAAATGAAGAGGAATTTATGTCTTTTTTCTCAAGTCTTTTAAAATTCCTCAACTGGTCAAACTCCGCAAAACCAGAAATAAGCCTAGATACTGAGCTTTACGAACAACTAAAACCTTTTAGATTTCCACTAATTTCAGTCGTACTACTGTTACTTTTTGGAACACTAGGTTATATATTTATAGATAACTTCTCTCTCATAGATGCCTTTTACCAAGCAGGTATGACCTTCACGACAGTTGGTTTTACCGAAGTTGCGCCTATAACTCCAAAGGGGCGAATTTTTACCATCACTTTTATCCTTTTTGGCTTTCTTATATTTACGCTATCGATCGGTATCGTGGTGGAAGTTCTAAAAAGAGGCACGTTAATTAATATTTTAAAGGAAAGGCGTATGCTTTACAAGATCGCAAGACTAAAAAATCACTTCGTTATTTGTTATCACAACCTCTACACGATCGAGCTTAGCGCTCAGTTTCGAGAAAACCACATACCATTTGTAGTTGTTGATGATAGAGAAGATATCGCAGAGCTGGCTCAAATTTACAAGTATCCATACTACATAAAAGCCCAGCCACACACGCAAAACGCCTTTTTAAAAACACACCTTTCAAGCGCAAAAGGACTTATCACTCTTAGCTCAAATATCGCTGACAACATCGCTCTTATCGCATCTGTTAGGCTCTATGAGAAAGAGATAGACCGCAAAAAACCATATCACATCATCACAAACTCAGACAGCGAAGATGACACGCAAAGACTAAAAAAACTTGGTGCAGACAACGTCGTAAGCCCATCTCGCCTTGTCGCACAGCGCCTAAGTGCCATGAGCGCAAGGCCTGATATGGAAAATTTACTCGAGCAGTTTTTATATACAAAAAACTCACCGATCGACATAGAAGAAATTTTAGTGCCTGATTATTCTTGGATAAGATTCAAAAGATTAAAAGAGACACATCTAAGAAATATCACAAACGCTGACGTAGTCGGTATTAGAGATATAAATAACAAATTTATCCCTATGCCAAATGGCGACACACTAATCGGCACTGGCACAAAACTTTTAGTCATCGGCACAGTTGATGGTATCCGCTTAACCAAGCGCGTCGTAAAGAGCAAACACAAGCCAGAAGAATTTAAATACGTGTAAGCTAAAATTTGGTTTTTACAGAACGAATTTGACTGCTTTGCTCTGCTAGGAGCATTTGTAAAATTTCAATTTAGATAGCCAAGCATTTACAAAATCTTGATAAAATCTCTCAAATTTTTTACAGGAGATAAGTATGTTGCACGAATACACAGACCTTATAAACGAGTTAAAAAAGATTGATGCTCATTTTGCAGCTCTTTGCAAAAAACACGATGAGCTAAACGAAAAAATAGATAACAAACTTGCAAAATCATCAGAGCTTGATGCCTTAAAAAAAGAAAAACTAAAACTAAAAGATGAAATTTACGCTAAGGTTTTAAAATTTAAAGAAGAAAAATAGTCAAATTTACATTTAAGCCAACTTATTTTTAAAATATTTTGGCTTAAACTTTAAAATTTTTATATTTTAATATGTAAAAGCATAGATTTTTTTAAAAAACCTTGACAAAACGTGTTAAAATCTATATAATTACAACTTCTTAAACATTGGGGTATCGCCAAGCGGTAAGGCAACTGGTTTTGGTCCAGTCATCCAGAGGTTCGAATCCTCTTACCCCATCCACACTTAAAATCCCAAAAACTCTTATCGCGGAGTAGAGCAGTGGTAGCTCGTCGGGCTCATAACCCGAAGGTCGGCGGTTCAAATCCGTCCTCCGCAACCAAATACCAAGGACTTTTACCACCTTTTAACTAAGCACCAACTCCCACGCCATCACGTATATCATCAACATTTAGATGCACGTAATGCAGGCTACTTTTAATATCTGTATGACCCATAAAAGCCATCAATTTATGAGCGTTAAATCCCTTCAAACTCACTAACCTAGAAGCCACTGTATGGCGTAATACATAAAGTCCGTGAGTGTTGTTACTCCCTGCATATCCAAGATGGTTTCTCACAGCCCACCACATACGATTTGCTGTATCGTGATTTAGGTGAGTTATAGGACACTTATCTAAGGGTAGGTCTTTGCAGTTATCATAAGCTCCTTGAGACACCCAATAGTAAGCCATCTTAAGCACTTGGTCGTCTTTAGTCTCTGTAAAAAGCTTTCTAGCCTCAGCTTTACTTACGCTCTTAGCTATTTCTAAGCGTTGTTTTATAGCTCTAAAGACTTCCATAACGTTCTCTCCGCAAGGTAAGGTTCTGCTGTGTCCGTTCTTAGGAGCACCTATGATAGTACCAACACCTTTGTGTGTCTTAACTGCCTTTGAGATAGTGATAGTATCATACTCAAAACTAATATCTCCTAGCTCAATAGCAAAGTATTCAGCAGGTCTTAGCCCAAGATTAGATAACACTATGAAGAGCTCATATAGCTCTACGCTAGATAGTGCTTTAGATTTTTTAGCTCTGTTATATAGAAACTCTTTAGCACTAAGTAGCTCATCATCTCTTAAAGCTGGTCTTTTACCTACCGCTTGCCTAACTTGAAGCCCTTTGAAGTTTGGTTTAGATTTAAACTTAACTACTTCAAGACCTTCAAGCACTCTAAGGGCTATTAGCAATGAGTTCCGCACACATCCTATCTTTAACACCTTTAAGTAGTATCTTATTATTTAGCACAAGCAAACCAGACATTATAACTTTGGCAGCCTCTTTGCTTCCACAGTAAAATATATTAGCCGATGAATGCAAAAATGGATAAAAATTTTTAAATAAGAGTGCTCAAAAACCAAGAATTCAAAAAACGCATAAGCAACTATATTTTAAATATAAATTTTAAACTTAAAAATATAAAGG
>NZ_CALACG010000115.1 GCF_937890585.1 uncultured Campylobacter sp. | reverse complement strand
CTTCAACATTAATGCCTAAGTCTAATTGTGGAAAAAAACAAAACGGATAACGAGAAAGATCAACTAATAAATTTTTCATAATATACTCCTTAAAACTCATTACAAATTAAACATCTATCTACAAAACTATCAATGTCAGGGGCATTTAGATCGTGCTTTTCGTGATAGTGTGTAAAGTTATCTAAATTACGATATAGCATTAAATTTTCAACGTAAGCCAAGTGTTGAACATTGAAATCACCACCTAGATTTTTATAATAATTGACTAGCTCATAATCTTTCATTCTGCTTACTGGCTTAGGTTTTTCATAGCTTTTAAAAAGCTCATCGCAAATTTTTAAAACTTGCTTTTGTTTTAGAATATTGCCAAAGCTCTTTATATCATCGCTTGCATCTTCATATCGTTTAATAGTATTGCTATCTTTAATAATCCTAGTTTTTTGCCAAAGATCGCCAAATTCATCAAATATTTTTAAAGGTTTCCTGGTATCAGGATCAACGACAACAGTAACCAAGCCCTTATTATAATTTTTAGTAAGAGATATTAGGTCAATACTGCCGTTTAGCTTTCTATAAATTTCAAGACTTATAAAAGTTTGCGACATAGTAAAACGCCTAATTTTATGCTTTAAATACCAGTAGCTAATATCGGTCAAATTATCTAAATCAGGATTTTGACGAAGATCATCAAGGGTTTTAAAAATATACTTCATAACATACGAAGTAGCATTTTTAATATCGGTTTCAACCCTGCTATGAGTGTCTAAAAAATTATCTTTAATAACTCGAACACAATCATTAAATTTTTCTTTTGGAACAAAAACAAGAAAATTTAAATGGCAAGTCCCATCTAAATGCGGCTCTTTCGTAGTTATGTAGCATCTTTTATCTGAAGCAATACCCCTAAAGCATCGAGAACCAATAATTTTTCTAACCAAAGCTTGAAGCCTGCTAGCACCTGCGCTAACGCTATGTTTATCGTCATCAATATACTTTTTATTATAAACAAGCTTTTTCCTGCCACTCTTAAGAGTTATAAGCTTTTGCTTATGATACTCGCTAGGCAAGGTAAAAACTGCGAAAATAGGGCGAAGCCCTTGACTTTGAGCATAATCATTAAGGCTAGCTACTCGGTTATTAAGTTCAGCAATATATCTATTAGAGTTATGCCAGCTAGAAAAGTAAAAATTAGAGTAAGGGACATACTCGCCATTTATCATAAAGAAATTACTATCAAGAAATTTCTTTTGATTTTCAAGCTTAGCTTTTAAAAAGATTTTATCAGTTTCACTAATACCATACATTTTGCACCTTCGTACACACTTATATTATATATAGCCAAGAGCGCACGCTCATTCCCCACTACGTGGGGCCCCTTTTGCGTTGCGCGCTGCGCTCGTCAAATAGCGCTCAAGAGCAAGATGCTTATCTGCTGGATCATAATAAAACTCTGAAAAAATATCTTTCTCAGATGGTAGCATAGTGATAAATATACTAAAGCTATAATCGCTAGTCTTTTCGCTTTTATACGTCGTTATATCGCCAAGAATAGGAATGTTTTCAATAAATGGAATAGTCTTTGTTGATTTGATCGTTTCTTTGCTATTAATACCGCCGATAAGAAAAGAATTTGTATCAGTAAGATATACATTTGTTTTTAGATGCCTGCTTGAAATTCTAGGGGTCAATGTATCATCAAGCAAATTTTCTATATATAGATCCAAAGTAAAACTAACACTATCATTAGTAATCAAGACACTTGAAATATAAAGCTTTAAACCAACATCTTGATATTCAACTTGGTTGGTAGTGATGCTTTGACTATTTTGAATATCGATTGATGATTTTTGAATAGGTGTTTTTATAACGCTCTCAATTACGCTATCTTTATTATCAATAACAGTAACTCTAGGATTATAGATCAGATCAGAAACGCCCTTTTCTTTAAGTAAATTTATAAGGCTAGTAACGCTATTTTTATCTACTTTAGTGCTATCAACAGTAAGAACATTAGTAATAATTTTAAAGTAGAAATGATCTAAAGGGCTTAAGATAGATTCTATACGTGGTCCAATCTCTTTAAGCTTTGTGTTATCTGTGCTAATAATAGTAAAGCTAAGCTGTCGTAATTGATAGCTAGTATCAAGCCCATTAATGAGATTATCAATAATCTTATACTGGCTTTCAGTAGTAATAAGCAATATCCTATCACTATAAACAGTGTATTTTATATTTTCACTAAACAAAGATAAGGCAGATAAAACATCTTCTTTGGATATATGCTTAAATTTTATTATGTAGTCTTTCAAAACTGGCTTATCTTCAACTTTTGGATTGTATATTAATAAAACGCTATCTTGAATAAGATAGTCAAGCCCATTAACATTTAAAATATCTTTAAGCAACTTAGAAAAAGTATCAGTATTGCTTAGATCAAGCGTAGGTAAAAATACATCAAAGTTAGTATCAACATTACCACTAATAACAATATTTTTACCAGTTATCGAACTAATCTCGCCCAAGAAATCGTTAAAAGTAATATTTCGATATTCTAAGGCAGATAAACTACTTGTGAGTAGGAAACATAGGACTAGAATCAGTTTTTGGAGATTTTTCATTTGCAAACCCTTGTGATGAATTTTCTAAGCTTTTTAAAACCCTTTCAAAATCTGCATGGCAAGAAACAAAGTAATCAATGTAGTTGCCTGACTTCTTATCTTGTAAGAATATATGGCAGTTTGAGAAAGAAAGAAGTTCTAAGAAGCTATCTAAAGATAAATCAATTGCGTAATTTCTAAATTTACAACCGCTTGGAAAGCAAGTTATCCTTAGATAGATTCTATTGTTATTAAAAATAGTGGTGTTTATATCTGAATTATCTACACTATTTGAAATTGTTTTAGGCTCTTTAGAATCAGAAGTATTTAAATCAACAAACCTAGTTTCTTGTTTAGTTGATTGAGCTGGCTCGTGCTTAGGCTCGAGAAATTTATAAATCAAATAAGAAAAAACTATGAAAGCTAATAAAAATAAAATCTTTTTAGTTGCATAGCTTTTATAAATTTCGTTAGAACCACTGCTATATAAATTTGATATTTTTTGATTAAACTTTAAATTCTCGGAATTAATAAGGTTATCATTTACCTGCGATGAAGTGCTATAAACTTTATACTTAAAAAGCTTGCTAAAAAGCCTTTTACCGCTAGGCTGAGCCATATACATTAATTCAGTATGAACTAAATACTCTCTATTTGTCTGACGCTTAGACTGGAAAAGAAAGATAATATCAATCCCAAAATGTCCGTGATAGCTCAAAAATCTACCCAAGCTATCATTAAACGTTTTAGTAAAGGTGTTATAAGCTTCATCAAGGACTATTAAACAATGATGATAATTTTCATATATGCCACTTTTTAAGGCATATTCATCATAATTATCTACATTATCTAAAAAGCCATTTTCATATTGAGAACTAAGGGTATATTCTTGACTAACCGCAGTAAGAAAATCATTTTTATCATATTGTTTTACAAAGCCATCAAAATGATCAAATTTTAAACCATTGATATTAGTATAAATAAATCTATACTTTGATTCGCCTTTTAAGTGCAATTCATATTCATCATTTATTAGATGAACTGCTTTATAGGTTTTCCCAGATCGCGGCGGACCAATAATTAAACTAAGCATTTTATCTACTCATTAAAGTTAATAGATCAGTTATGATCTTTGTCATATTCGCCCTAACATATAAGATAACCCTATAAAGCTGGAGAGCAAAGAAAAGGCTAAGAATAGATATAAACAAAGTCATAGCAGTAGAAAAAGCAGAAGCTAAGCCACTTTGATGCAAAAACTCCATAGCAGAGTTTAAAACAGTCTGGTTGGACAAACCGCCAAAAGAACCACTAACGCTAGAGCCATAATCAAACATTTTAGGGATATACTCCCTAAGTAAATTCCAAATTTTCATAATAAATAAAATGGCATATCCAGCAAAAGCTATAAGAAAAGCCACAAAAGAAGCATAAATAGGGACAATAAAAGCTAAAATTGTATTTCTTATGCCAATTTTTTTTACCAGGAATTCAATAAAATTTACAATAAAGCCACCAACCGCACCGATTAACCATTTCATGATTCACCACCTACCCTAAAGAGATATTTCAAAGAAAACATAATGATCTCAAAGCTAAACCAAATCGTGAAAAATAGAGTAAGAATAGACTTATAAGGAGCAACAAAACGACAAGGATCAATCTCAAATAAATTCTTAGTGTTACTACCAGGAGTTGGACCGCTAATACTAAAAGGACAAGTGCCTTTAGGAATATCAGGGCTATCAATACCTTTATTAATAATATCAAGCGACTCGTTAAAGTTATTCATTAAATTATCAATGTCGCCCTTAAAATTGTTAAGAAAATTAAAAGCATCATTAACAGACACATCAAATTTAGTAAGCTCGCTTTGTAAAGAAGCAAAAGAGGTAGCAGTATTAACATTAGGCTCATAATTCCATTGCTCTTGCTGTTGATTTTTAATAGAAGTCAAAGTATCGTTTATAGTATCAAGCTTAGCACCATTTCTATTTATAGCTTGCTCCAAAGAGCTTAAATCGATAGACTGGGTAGGCTGACTAGGAGTAGTCGTTGATGATGAACCGCCACTACTTGAACTAGATGAGCTACCAGATGAATTTGTTGATGTGCTATCTTTTGGAATAGAATTAGTAACCTTATTATCAGAAGTAATAGTATTAACATAACCAGTAGAAAATTTACTACTACCACTTGGGGTCTTATAAATATAAGAATAAGTTACATCTTGAACTTTAGAGCCACTTGGATTAGTAGTTTCAACAACATCAACATCGATAACGCTATTATCAGGAGTAACAATATTACCTTTATAAGTTGCTTTATTGCCAGCATTGCTAGTTTGCTTAATTGTCATGGGCAAATTTGGAGTAGGTTTATCAGAAGCCTTAAACATAGTATTTAAATCATAATCGAGATTTATATTTTTAACTTCATTAGGAACAGTTATCTCTTTTGTAGGGATAGGCTTAGACATATCCTTTAGCTTGGCAGTAACTATTGTATTATTCTCAAGTTTTGAAATGGAAGCATCTTTAGGCAAATCAAATTTTCTTAAATTTGGCGAAACGTCGGCAGTTGCTTGGGGCGATTTAACTATATTTGATGAAGCTGAAGCAGTGGCATCGAGCTTGCCAGTTTCTTTAAAAACGCTATTAAAAACAATTGCATTATCATCAACTGGATTAAGGTTAAAGACTGGCTCAGGACCTGAAACAGTAGCCTTAACATCAACTATTTGGGGGCGATATTCAAGTAAATTTAAATTAGCAGGCTTAGCACCACTAGAAAAAAGACCTTTTAAAAAAGAACCCAAAGAGCTAAGACCATTTTTAATAGCATTAATAGGCAATGGGATCATAAAACCGCCCATAATGAAAAGATCATTTTCAAGTTGTATTTCAGCCTTAAATCGCTTAACAGTTTCAGGAGCATAACAACCTTCAGGAAATTGCATACAAGTAGCCATTTCAGCACCACTAAGATTATCATAACAACCATCGTGAAATTGCCAACCCTTTTTTTCACAAGTAGGTTTATCTATTTTAGGATCAGGCAAGCACTCTTCAACTATTTTATCTCCTAAAAGAAGCTCTACCTTTCTTTCATTATAGATCATAGGCTTAGGACACCAATCAGGGCGTTTTATATCCGTCTCACATTTTTCAGTTTCAACATCCCAAGACTGACCAGATGGGCAAGCTGGGAAACATTTTTTTGAATTTATGCCAAAATTAGTCCCAGCAGGACAAGTAAGAATAATCTCAGCACTGACATATTTAATAGGATTATAAGAAATAACAGCGTTTCTTTCTTCTTCAGTAAATTCATAATATGAAACATTATTATAAGAATAAGCATATCTACCAGAAAAAGAAATATTTTCAATAATCAAATAAGCACCATAACCAGAAAAACTACCATAAACACCAGGTTTTCTTTTTTTTCCAAAATAATATAAATCACCCCAACTAGAAGGCTTTAAAGAAAGAATATAGTAAAACTCATTGTTAGGCTTATATTTTGCATATCTATAATTATCAAAAAATTCAACATCATCAGTTGTAAGATCACCAACAGGAAAATTATCATCATCAAAACCAAGCAAAATGTTTGATGAGAATGCAAAAGAGCTTAATAAGCTAAGCAGACAAAGAATTTTTAAAAAAAATTTCATACGAAATCCTTAAATAATTTTTATAAATAATATTTATTTCATATAAATTACTGACGCCCTACGGTTGTCGCTTCATTTTTATTCTGCGAAAAAAATGAAGTGTAAAACGCTTCGCGTGCTATAAAAAAACTACTTAACGAAAGAGAGAGCTATGACGTATATAAAAATAGGCACAAAAAAGAGAGCAAAAATACTTAAAAAATAGTTAAAAACATCATTATTCAAAACTTCGATCATCGTGTAGCTCCGACTATTATCAAACCAATAAGAAAAGAAAATGCTATAAGTATCGCAGAAAGACCCATTAAAAAATTAAATTGATATTCATATATACCTAAATTTGGAAGTAAATCATTTTTTTGAATGTAGCAAATATTAGTTTCAGTGTTAAATACATAGTTTGTTTGAAAATTAGAAAATGAGTAATCAGAAGTAGAAACGCTATCATCAAAATTCACTAAAAATAATTTTTTATCTTTTATGTAGAAATCTTTAACGCAGACATTTAAATTAGGGATATATATAGCATTTTCTTTCATTATTTAAACCTTGCAAGGGGGAGTTAAAGCCCCCCCTAATACTTACTTAATGAAGCCCTTAACTCTACGAGCAATCATAAAGATGAAAGCGACAGCGATAACGCCAGCAAATACGTAGTCAAATAAAGCATAGTCAGCTTTTAACGGCGTAGCTGGAACAGTTGGAGCATCTGCTGCAAAAAGAATAGGAGCTGTAAGCAATGTAGAGCTAACAGCAGCAACTTTAACCTTAGTAGATTCTAGAAAATTTTTAACTTTTTCCATATCTAACTCCTTTTTTAAAAATAGAGATCAATCTCTATAAAATTTAAAGAATAAACTTTGTAGAAATTGAGAAAGGCGGGAGAGTGGTTTGCTACTCACATTAAGGCATAGCCCCCGCTTTTAATTATTTAGACGACTTTGATGTTTCTTTCAAAAAAGGATTTTCATTGAAAACTTGAAAACTTAAAGTTTCATCAGGGAACATATATGCACCATTACGAGTATTTAAAAAGCGATATGGAACAGCTATGTATTTGCCTTTAACAGAATCAAATTTTGGCTTAAGAGAAAAGTCATAATTGATAGTTTCGGTTGATTTGACAAGATAGCCGTGTTGATCGCGACTTTCAAAAGTGATAGTTACGTCGATAGACGATGAAACTTCACCAGTTTTCTTGTCGATACGAGAAATCGGACGAACTTCGTCACAAAAACCTAAAAGATAAGTGTACATGTGTAGCTCCTTAAAAAATATTTGTTTGTAGCTAAGTATTTTAGGGGCAGAGCTACACCACCCCCAACAGTTTTACAACGTATTAAGGTTGTAACAAACAAGCCCCTAAACATCTCTACTCTGTTGCGGGCGGTAAGTTAAGTTATAAATTCATAAGATATTGCTAAAATCCTATTGCTTAATTAGAATTATTGCAATTTCTTAAAAGGAATTATTGCATAATAATTATAAAACAAATCTTAAATATTGGAATAATTTCAAGAAATGAACAAAAGAGAAGTAGCCGAATTTATCGGAAAAGATATAAAAACTATCTACAACTGGGAAAAAAATAACCCAAACCTATACAAAATACTAGAATTTTATTTTCAAAAAGAAAGTGAAATTAATCCAAAGCATAAAGAACTAATAGAACTATTTGATAAGTTAAGTGAGATAGAACAAGAATTTTACCTATCAGATATAAAGGCAAGAATACTTAAAAAAGAGATAGGCGGATAAAATGAGAATAATAACAACCCTATCGTTATTTTGCATATTTTTAATAGCTGATCCAATAGAAATACACGTAGAAAAAAACAAAAACCACAACAAATACATAAAAGATTTAAATTTAATAGGCGACTGGAACATACAAACGGAGAGATACTTTATAGATTTTATACTCACAGCAGGCAGTAACTGGGATATAAGTTTTGAAAAAAATCACGAAATTTTACTTGATAATCAACCAAGAGAAATGTTTTGGAAATACGACAACGAAAAAGGAAAAATAAGCATCTACAACAAAAAAGAAATAACCATATACGGCGGAGATGAAATAGTTTTAAAAGAATACATAGGAAATAAATGCTTTAAAGCAGAACTAAACAAAAACTACCAAATAAAAATGTGTAAAACAAAAGGAAAAATAGTAAATAACGTAAAAGACTTGATAAAAATAGAAATGAAATAAAGTATATAGTATTCAAATCCCTCTCTGTCCGCCACCAACACAATATTTTTCTTTCCAACTTCCCTAAATTTCGATGTTTTAACTGCATTTATTAGCAGATATTTTTGTCCTAATTTTCAGACAAATCAGCTTTGTTACAGAAAATTTGCACTTTTGTTACAGAAACTAGGATCATTCTATGAGCTCTAGATTGATCACTAAGGTTCCCAATAGACCAAATTTTTACTTTTTTGATACTGCTCTTAAAGATGGTAAAAAGCTAACTGTTAAATTTTGCCTTTTCACAAAAGATCTAGATGAGGCAGTAAGACTAGCAAATTCTATAAAAGCTGCAGCCAACGAAGCTCTTACTAAAAAGATAACCATGGCGCATACAAACTCTAAAAGTCTAAGAGCCTTGATAAACATTAAAAGGCAAAATGAGCGGTGCATTAAACAAAATGGCATATTTTTAGATGTTAGCGAATATAAAGAGCTCTCACAAGAGGTGATAGCTAAATTTTATAATCTAGTAGTGCCAGAAGTAAAGCTTGAAAACGAGCTCAAAACATTATTGGATGTATCTTTAAGTCCAAAAGAAACCTCGCCGATATCTTTTGAAGCAGTAGCTAAAAGATATGTGCAAACAGATTGTTTAAAGCTAAAATCCAGTGATAAAACAAAGGGCTATTATGTTAAAACTGGCAAGCTCTTGGATGAGTTTTTTAAAGATCATCAAGGTAAAGAGTTTAGCTACAGCGATGCCGAAAACTTTCAAACAACTCTTGCAAACAAAAAACTCAACAAAAAGACTATCAACAACTACACATCTTACTCAAAAAGGCTCTTTGACTATGCCATAAAGATGGGCAAGCTCACGACCAATCCTTTTAAAATGCTTACATCTTTTAAAATTTCAGCTGACGAGAAGTCACCGAAAGACAACTTTAGCCTAGATGAACTAAAAATAGTTTTTGCTACAAAAAGGCTTGATCTACGAAACTATATGATGTTTGCTCTTCATACCGGGCTAAGGTTTAATGAAATTTGGCAACTTGATAGCAAAAGTGTAGGCGAAGAAGATGGCATAAAATTTATAAATGTTAAGACTGCCAAGCAAAAAGGAGACGTTAGTAGATATAGGCAAATTCCGCTGCATAAGAATATTGAGCATTTGGGTGATTTGAAGTGGCTAGAGCAAATCAAGAAAGGAAAAGAGAGTAGTGATTATTTTGGAAAGCGCCTAAATAGGCATATCCACAAATCTATCCCAAATGCAAATGTTAGTTTTCACAGACTGCGTGGCAATTTTGCAAAAGCCATTAAAGACTATTGTTTGGAAAATTCTCTAGCAGACTTGACTTCAGTTCTCTTGGGACATAGCACAGACCTAGCAACTGATACATCAAAACTTATACTTGGTAGTAGCTGTAAAGTTATGCCTTATTGAAACTAATCATTTTAGTAAAACATCGCTTGCACGTTTTTCTATTAATGAAAAAAGCACTATGGGAAATTTCACTGAAGACGATCTGCCTTAGAAGAAAAAGGCATTGGCCCATAATCTATATATAAAATTAACTAGAAATTTAAGCTGATTGCCTATATAAATTTAGAAATTTTATAGACAAGCAAAGAGTTTTGGTCCAAAAGGTTTTCCTTTTAGACCAAATTTATTATAGAGTTACAACGACATCCTCTTTGATATCTACGCTTATCGTAGAGCCTGTTGCCGTGTATGTTTTGTAGCCATCATGTGAGCCAACCTCTGTAAAGCCGCCAGTTAGCGTTACTTTATCGCCATCTTCGCCGTCTATCTTAAGCTTATTGTTTCTAAAGATATCGTCTTTAGTTAGTGTGATGTTTAAATTTTTATCAGCTCCGCCAAGTTCAAGGTTTGTTATTTTCTCAACCTTACTAAAGTCCACAGAGCCGTCTTCTATGGTAAGTTTGCTAACTTTTGTGCCGTCGTTAGAGCCAACTACCTTACCATTTATAGTAGAGCCTGAAATTTCGATCTCACTATCGCCACCTTTAGTGCTGCCCTCCACATCACCTTTTACTGTGGCGTTTTCGATGATTATTTTGTTTTTATCAGAGTCTTGAGCTCCGCCATATACATCAGGGTTTTCACCACGACCGCCGCTTACATATTGATTTACAGTGGCTCCATCTAAAATTCTAATAGTATCAGCATCTTCGTTGCCCTCTACATACTCAGTCACAGTAGTGCCAGCACCTGTTACAGTTATGTCGTCATTGCCCCATCTACCAACTATGCCTTCAACCTTTGCTTGGTCGCTAACTAAGATAGTATCGTTGCCACCTCTGCCATTTATTGCGCTTGTGAATGTGCCAGCACCAGTTACAGTTATGGTGTCATCGCCCTCGTCTGCTTGGATAAGTCCAACATGAGCACCCTTTTCTGCCGTGATAGTATCAATGCCGTTTCCACCACCTATATTTTTTACACTAGTTCCTGCGCCGCTTATTTTTATGATGTCATTACCAGCGCCATTATCTGTTATATCCAGAGATGGATCTACCTGTTTTTCATGCATATCGTTTAAGGTTTTAGTATCGCCAAGCACCCAGCCATCTACCTTAGCACCGCCTTGAACTACTATCGTATCTTCGCCAGCGTTACCAAATACATTCTTGCTAACAACAGAGCTATTATCTATCGTTATAGTGTCTTTTCCGTCGTTTCCATATACGCTTTTAGCAACTTTTGAGCCATTATCTACATTTATAGTATCGTCGCCATCGTTGCCCACAACTATGCCAGTGATCGTAGTTTTGTTTAGATCAATCACGTCACCACCTGAGCCACCAGAGATGTTGCTAAGCTTTGCAGAATTTATACCTGAAATTTTATCAACACCAACGCCGCCGTAGACGTTATTGATCTGCGCATTATCTACAACTATATTATCTTTAAAATCTGAGCCAAAAACGTTTAGCTGTGCATTTGGAGCTACTATCTTTGCTACTGTGCCGTCGTCTGGGTAGTTGCCCTCGTTTGCGTTGCTCGTTACTGCTAGCTTTTTAGCCTCGTCTTGGCCGATAGCTAGCTGGCCGTCGTTGCTCACGTACCAGCCATTGTTATATGTAAATTCATTCACACCATCATCAGGCACTAAGTAGCTTCTGCCGTCAGCTTGCTTTTGTACGCTATATCCGCTAGGTATCTTTGTTGTAAATGCCTGTATCAGCTCAGCCGCTGGGTCCTCGCCCTTGTGAGCTGAGAGTGGGATTTTGATTATTCCATTTGGCTGTGGTGGCAATGGTGGTTGTGGCACTATGTTATCAGCAGCCGCGCCGTCACCTAAATTTTCACTTTGTCCGCCGCCAACTGAGCTAACAGGAGCTTCAAATGTAGCACCT